>JANMHO010000309.1:0-2799 GCA_031375195.1 Rhodobiaceae bacterium | reverse complement strand
GACGTGAAGAACGTGATCACGAAATCATCGAGCGACAGCGTGAAGGCAAGCAGCGCGCCGGCCACCAGGCCCGGCATCATGAAGGGCACGATCACCTTCCAGAAGGTTTGCCACTCGCTGGCGCCCAGGTCTTTGGAGGCCTCTTCCAATTGGCGGTTAAAGCCCACGAGGCGCGAACGCACCACCACCGTCACAAACGGAAAACAGAAAGCCACGTGGGCGATGATGATGTTTGAAAGGTTAAGCGGCCATGGCGTGCTGACCACGAATTCCATCATGCCCGACTCGTTGAAGAACAGCAGCAGCGCCACCCCCATGCAGATTTCAGGAATGACAATCGGCAATCCCATGAAGGCTTCATAGGAGCCCTTGAAGGGGAAGCGGAAGCGCCAGAGCATCAAGGCCACCATGGCTCCGATTACCGTTGATATGATGGTTGCAATTATTGCGATTACGATGGAGTTGGTGAGAGCCTCGATCAGGGCACTGTTGTTCCAGGCTTTGACATAATTGTCAAAGGTGAAGCCGCGCCAGACAATGCCGCGCTTGTCGGTGTTGAATGAAAAGGCAACCAAAGTGATGATCGGAATGTACAGCATCAAATAGATCAAGACGAAAAGGCATTTGAGCCATAGCCTGTTGCCATAGTCGAGGGGGCCGGAGCCAGGTTTGAGTTGGGCCGCCATCACACGTCCACTCCCTTGCTGCGGCTGGCAAGGAACGCCCGCAGCATGAGGGCCGCAAGGGTTGCATACATCAGCATGAACGAGAGCGCAGCGCCAAAGGGCCAGTCATTGGCCGCCTTGAACTGCCGCTCAATGACATTGCCGATCATGATGGCGTTGGCGCCGCCCAACAGGTCAGGCGTCAGGAAGGAACCAAGGCAGGGGATGAACACAAGTATGATGCCAGTGATAATGCCGGGCATCGTCAGCGGCACGGTCACTTTCAGGAAAGTGGTGAATTGTGTGGCGCCAAGATCAAGGCTGGCTTCAAGGAAGGATTTGTCCAGCCGCTCGATTGTTGCGTAAAGCGGCAACACCATGAAGGGCATGTACACATAGACCAGGCCGAAGGTCACCGCGAAGTTGTTGTAGAGCATCTCGTAAGGGCCGAGGCCAGCAACGCCCAGCGTCAAATTCAGATAGCCTTGCGTTCTGAATACGGCAATGAGCGCATAAGTGCGGATGAGCAAATTGATCCAGAACGGCAGCACCACCAGCAACAGGAGCAATGGCTTCCAGCGATCAGGCGCAAAGCAAATGCCGAAGGCAATTGGATAGGCCGTCAAAAGGCATAGCGCCGTTGCCAAGGCGCTCACCCAAATCGATTTCCACATGATCTGCAAATAAAGCGGCTCGACCGACCTGAAATAGTTCGTTACGCCAGTGAGATAGTCATATTCGGTAATGGAAATTTGGCCATCTACAACTGCCTTGTCACTGAAGGACATGATGAAAAGGAAACCCAGGGGCAGTATAAAAAATACGAAAAGCCAGAAAGTGCCGGGAGTGGCAAGCGTCCAGAAGACGTTTCTATTGTCTTTCCAGTTGTCCAAGTTAACTTCGCTCCCCTGCTTCGCCTTGGCCCAAGGTTAACAGCATTTCATGTCAGCGGGCAACCCGTTGCAATCTGCTTAGTGCCCTGTCGAAGGCCGATATCGCTATTTCGACATGCTCTGTCTCAAACACCAGGGGTGGCCTGAGTTTCAGGACATTGCCGAACTTGCCGTCAGAACCAATCAGCACACCATTGTCACGCAGCAAGTTCAGAAGCTGCTTGGTCTCTGCCGCAGCCGGTTCAAGTGTTGCCCGGTCATGCACCAATTCAACGCCGGTGGCCAGGCCAACACCCCTCACATCACCAATGATTTCATGCTGTTGCATAAGTTCTCTGAGCCGGTCCCGGAATTTCTGACCGACCTGTGCTGCCCGTTGAACAAGGCCATCGTGCTCTATCACATCCATCACGGCTATGCCGGCCGCACATGCCGCATTGCCACCACCGAAGGTGGAAAAGAAGGGACCCGTTTCGCCAACGAACTTGTCCAGAATTGCAGCGCGCGTGATGATGGCTCCCACAGGATAACCATTTCCCGCCGGCTTTCCGATGGTCACAAAATCCGGCGTCACGCCATGATGCTGATGCCCCCAATAGGCTGGCGCCATGCGGCCGAACCCTGATTGCACTTCATCAGCCACAAAAAGACCCCCTGCCGCATGCAGTTTTTCCACCAGCGACTTCACATAGCCGATAGGCGCGTCAAGGATGCCGTTGGTCATGAAAGCGCTGTCGAGGATGCCCAGCGCAACGCCAAGACCTTGTTGCCGCAAGGCGTCAATCTCCGGGTCAATGAGGGCGGCGTATTTTCCGGCTAGATCATTGTCGCCGCGGCGATAGGGCCCGCGATAGTCGTCTGGCGCTTCGATCTGGCGCACATGGGGTTTCACAAATTTGCCCGCCGGGTAATTGGACGGCGACATGGCATCGCTTGCTTCCGTTACGCCATGATAGGCAAAATCCATCGCAACAAGACCCCTGTTGCCGGTCCAGGCTTTTGCCATGCGCCAAGCCACGTCATTGGCCTCGCTGCCGGAGTTCACGAAGATCACCGTATCGAGCGAAGGGTCGAGTGTTGCCTTGAGGCGCTCGGCATAGTTGACCGCTTCATTGGTGAGGTAGCGGGTGTTCGTGTTCAACACGCGAAGCTGGCGCGACACGGCCTCCACGACATGGGGATTGCAATGCCCGACATGGGGCACGTTGTTATAGCAATCGAGATAGCGTCGGCCATCGGAT
>JANMHO010000285.1:0-2795 GCA_031375195.1 Rhodobiaceae bacterium | reverse complement strand
AGCACCAGATCTTCATCATTCAGGGAGTTCAGATCAAGTTCGCCGTCATCGCTCATGGGGGACTCCGAGGGTCTATTTATCTGCAACACAATAGGGCAATCGCTGCGCCAAACCGGGTCATCACGCGACATTCACATGCCGGAAAGCGACGGTTGAAGCAAGCACAAATGGCCGCTATTGGTGGTGCCCTCCTGCCTCTTTCCCGGAAAGTTTCAACGTGGCCACATCCCTCGACATCGCAAATATCCGCGCCCAGTTTCCTGCTTTGGCAATCAATGATGGCAGCGCTTCCCGCGTTTATTTCGACAATCCGGCGGGAACCCAGGTTCCCCGCCAGGTGATTGACCGAACAGTTGATACACTGACTTCGAAAAATGCAAATCTCGGCGGCTATTTCACCACCACATGCGAGGCCGGCGCACTGGTCGATCTGGCTCACCAGGCGTGCGCCGATTTCTACAATGCCCGGAGCGCATCCGAAATTGTCTTTGGGCAGAACATGACAACATTGACACTGCACATGTCGCGCTGCCTGGGCCGAAAGTTCAAACGCGGAGATGAAATCGTGCTGTCGCGAATGGACCATGATGCCAACGTGGCCCCTTGGCTGCTGCTGGCCGATGATCTTGAACTGGTTGTGAAGTGGATGGATTTTGACCCGGAAACTTACGAGTTCCCGGAAGATGCGTTGCGCAAGGCGCTCTCCGACAAAACGCGTCTCGTGGCTCTGGGGCTGGCTTCAAATTGCACCGGCACCGTGAACGACGTGAAGACATTTGCGCGGGAAGCCAAGGCTGCCGGCGCGCTGGTTTATGTGGACGCGGTCCAATATGCGCCGCACTACGCCATCGACGTGCAAACGCTGGGGGCTGATATTCTGGTGTCGTCCGCCTACAAATGGTTTGGGCCCCACATGGGAATTTTATGGGCACGCGAAGAACTGCTGACGGAAACTTTCGCCTATAAGGTGCGGCCTGCGGGCGATGATCCGCCCCACAAATTTGAAACCGGCACCTTAAGCCATGAAGGCATGGCTGGGTGTTTGGGGGCCGTCGAATATCTTGAGCAGTTCGGCCAGGGCGATACACGGGCCAAACGCATCTCCACCGCATGGGACAAGCTTGTTGCCCATGAGCACGAAATCACACTGAAGTTGATAGACGGGTTGCGAAGTGTCAAAGGCGTGACGATCCGCGGGCTGACATCGGCCAATGCCTTGCACCGCCGGGTTCCAACCGTTTCATTCACGCTGGATGGCCACCACCCCAATGCCCTGGCGCAAGGCTTTGCGGCGGAGAACATGTTTGTGTGGTCTGGCCACAACTACGCCATTGAACCTGTGGGCCGCATGGGGCTTCTGGAAAAAGGCGGCGTGTTGCGCGTGGGCCTGGCGCACTACAATACATCCACGGAAATCGATCAGTTTCTCTCCTGCCTCACCCGCATCATCAGGAATTAGCATATGGCCTATAGAATTGCAGTTATCGGCCTTGGCAAAATTGCGATGGACCAGCATCTGCCCTGCATTGCGAAGAACAAGGACTTTCAACTTGTTGCTGGCGTGAGCCGCAATGCGAAGCTTGATAGTGTTCCGTGCTTTGAATCTCTTGCAGCACTTATTGCGGGCGGCATCGCCGTTGATGCCGTGGCGCTATGCACGCCGCCTTCGGTGCGCCTTGCGATGGCACGGCAGGCGCTTGACGCGGGGTATCATGTGCTGATCGAAAAACCGCCAACGCCCACGGTTGGGGAAATGGTGGCGATGATAGATTATGCGCGCGTGAAGAAACGTGTGCTCTATGCGACGTGGCATTCGCGTTACAACAAGGCGGTAGACGAGGCCAAAGCGAGGCTTGCGGGAAAGCGCATAACGAAAATGAAAGTCATCTGGCGCGAGGATGTCAGGCGCTGGCATCCCAATCAGGAATGGATTTGGGAGCCCGGCGGCTTCGGCGTCTTCGATCCCGGCATAAATGCGTTGTCCATCGTCACCAGGATCATGCCGGAGCCGATTTTTGTTGAGCGTGCCGTGATTGAAGTGCCGTCCAACAAGGCAACGCCCATCGCCGCGCAAATAAAATTCAAGCACGGAGATGGCATAGCGGCTGACATGTCCGCCGATTTCGACTGGCGGCAGGCTGGTGAGCAGACGTGGGAAATTGAAATCGCCACGGCGGATGGAATGTCGCTGTTTCTGAAACGCGGCGGATCTATCCTCGAAATCAACGGCAAGCAGATCATGGAAGCGCCATTGGAAGAATACGAATTGATCTACGAACGCTTCGCCGAGCTACTCAAGCGAGGAGAGACGTTTGCCGATTTAGCACCCCTGCAACTGGTATGCGATTGCTTTATGCTGGGAAGGCCAGTTCTGGTTGAGGCTTTTGTCTGACTGCCACGGGATACCGGCTTGCGCCGAAATGACGACGCGGGGGACTGGCATGACGTTCCGTATTCGTCATTCTGGCGAAAGCCGGAATTTGCCGGAGCATCAATTCCCCCGCCGCCGCTCCCGTTTCGCGGCACCTTCGGCGGCGGTGTCGATGCCTTTGGCCAATACCGAGACCGGTCCCAGGCGCTCTTCGATGAGCTCAATCGAAGGCCTTGAGCCCTTGGTGTAACCTTCCAGCGACTTCCGCATGGCGGCCAGATGATGCGGGCTGGTGCCGCAGCAGCCGCCGATGATTTTGGCGCCGGCGTCGAGGGCGATGCGGGCGTAGTCGGCCATCAGTTCGGGGGTTCCGGTGTAGTGGATGTGGCCATCCTTGTATTGGGGAATTCCGCAATTGCCTTTG
>JANMHO010000274.1:0-2968 GCA_031375195.1 Rhodobiaceae bacterium | reverse complement strand
CATTATTTCCGGGTGATGGCAGCAGCCCAGCCGGTGGGCCAGCCCACCCAGCAATTGCGCCGTCCGGAAGATGATGATTTTGAAGACGAAGGCGATGAGGGCGCTGAAGGCGAAGGCGAGGCCCAGCCAAATCTTGCCACTTCCGAAAACCCGCAAGGTGGGCCTGTGCCGCAGGTCGACACCTCGGGCCAGGCTTCTGATATAGATCGTTCAGAACAACGCAATTTCCGCCAGCGCGACAATCGTGATGGCAACCGGGAGCGGTTTCGCCCGCGCTGGCAGAACAAGCGTGACCAGCCAAGGGATGGTGAGGGTGAGCCGCAATTGGCCGAGAACGACTCCCAGCCGCCTCGCGATGAGCCACCACGGGAAGCCGTGGTCGAGGCACGGCCCATGGTGACCGAAGCTGAAGCGGAAACGGGTCAATGGGAAGCTCCGTCATTCCTGCGTCGCCCAGCGCCAGTCATTGCGGAAGAAGCCGGAGAACCAGTGGCCGAGAAGCGCGCGCGGACCCCCCGGAAGCCACGCCTGGTCGAAGAAACGCCGCAAGGGGAATAATTTCCGGGTGACTTGATGGGGGCGGTTTCATCCCCATATCTCTTTTTAGGGCGTGTTCGGAGTGCTCGTTGGGGCTCCGGATCATGCGTGCCAAAAGGAGCTAATAGATGGATTTCGAGAAATATACCGAGCGCTCGCGGGGTTTTATCCAATCGGCGCAGACGCTCGCCTTGCGCGAAGGGCACCAGAAATTTTCCCCCGAACATGTTTTGAAAGTGCTGCTGGATGACGCAGAAGGCTTGGCTGCGGGCCTGATCAAGGCGGCTGGCGGCGACAGCCGGCAGGCGTTGCGAGAGACGGAATTGGCATTAACCAAGATGCCCAAGGTTTCGGGTGCTGGCGCCGGGCAGGTTTATTTGTCGCCCGAATTGGCGCGGGTGTTTGAAGCGGCGCAGAAGCTGGCGGCTAAAACCGGCGATAGCTTTGTGACTGCCGAACGTTTGTTGCAGGCGCTGGCCATCGAAACTTCCGAAGCCTTCAAAATTCTAAAAAACGCCGGCGTCACCGCCCAGAAACTTAATCAAGCCATTGAAGCGGTTCGCAAGGGCCGCACGGCTGATACGGCCACTGCCGAGCAGGGCTATGACGCGCTCAAGAAGTATGCCCGCGATTTGACCGAGGCCGCACAGGCTGGAAAGCTTGACCCTGTCATCGGGCGCGATGAAGAAATCCGTCGCACCATTCAAGTGCTGTCGCGGCGCACCAAGAACAATCCGGTGCTGATTGGTGAGCCTGGCGTTGGCAAGACGGCAATCGCCGAAGGCCTGGCCTTGCGCATCATCAAGGGCGATGTGCCGGAATCCTTGCGCGACAAGAAACTGATGGCGCTTGATATGGGGTCGCTCATTGCCGGCGCCAAATTCCGCGGTGAGTTTGAAGAACGCCTCAAGGCGGTGCTTTCGGAAGTGATGGCGGCTGATGGCGGCATTGTCCTGTTCATTGATGAGATGCACACGCTCGTCGGCGCTGGCAAGGCGGATGGGGCCATGGATGCCTCCAACCTTTTGAAACCGGCGCTGGCCAGGGGCGATCTGCATTGCGTGGGCGCCACAACGCTGGATGAATATCGGAAGCACGTGGAAAAGGACGCGGCACTGGCGCGGCGGTTCCAGCCCATATTTGTGGGCGAACCCACGGTTGAGGATTCAATCTCGATCCTGCGCGGTCTCAAGGAAAAATATGAACTGCATCATGGCGTGCGGATAACCGACTCGGCGATTGTTGCTGCGGCGACGCTTTCCAACCGCTACATTTCGGACCGCTTCCTGCCCGACAAGGCCATCGACCTGATGGATGAGGCGGCGGCGCGGCTGCGCATGCAGGTTGATTCAAAACCGGAGGAGCTTGACGAGATTGACCGCCGCATCATGCAGTTGCAGATCGAGCGCGAGGCTTTGAAAAAGGAGGCGGACACCGCCTCGAAAGACCGGTTGCACAAGCTTGAGAAGGAGCTGGCTGAGCAGGAAGAAAAATCCGCCATCATCACGCGCAACTGGCAGGCCGAAAAGGAAAAACTGGCCGCAGCTTCCAAGATCAAGGAGGAGCTTGAGAAGGCGCGATTGCATTTGGACCAGGCCCAGCAGCGCGGCGATTTCGCCAAGGCTGGCGAATTGGCCTATGCCACCATTCCAGAGCTTGAGAAGAAATTGAAGGTTGCGGAAGAAACCAGCGATTCCGACATGCTCGAAGAAGCGGTGACCGAATCCCATGTGGCGCAAGTGGTTTCGCGCTGGACCGGCATTCCGGTTGACAGGATGCTGGAAGGCGAGCGCGAAAAGCTGCTGCAGATGGAAGTGGAGCTGGCAAAGCGGGTTGTGGGCCAGGCAGAGGCCGTGGAAGCTGTCTCCACGGCTGTGAGACGCGCAAGGGCGGGCTTGCAGGATCCCAATCGGCCTATCGGCTCATTCATGTTTTTGGGCCCCACGGGCGTTGGCAAGACCGAGCTCACCAAGGCCCTGGCAAATTACCTGTTTGACGATGAACACGCCTTGGCGCGCATCGACATGTCGGAGTACATGGAGAAGCATTCGGTCTCTCGCCTGATTGGCGCGCCGCCGGGCTATGTGGGCTATGACGAGGGCGGCGCGCTCACCGAAGCCGTCAGGCGCAGACCGTATCAGGTTGTGCTGTTTGATGAGGTTGAAAAGGCCCATCCGGATGTGTTCAATGTGTTGCTGCAGGTGCTGGACGATGGCCGCCTGACCGATGGCCAGGGGCGCACTGTTGATTTCAAGAATACGCTCATCATCATGACATCGAATTTGGGGTCGGAATTCCTCGTGGCCCTGCATGAGAACCAGGATGTGGACGAAGTGCGCGAGCAGGTAATGGGCGTGGTGCGCGCCAGCTTCCGGCCCGAATTCCTCAACCGGCTCGACGAGATCATCCTGTTCCACCGGCTGAAGCGGGC
>JANMHO010000241.1:0-1836 GCA_031375195.1 Rhodobiaceae bacterium | reverse complement strand
CTGCAGGTTCTGACCAACACCGGGCAGGTTTACGCAACAGTTGATGCCCATTTCTGCCAGGTGATCGGCAGGCCCTATACCGGAGAGCATCAAAAGGTGAGGCGAACCGATAGCGCCAGCCGAAAGGATCACCTCCTTGCGTGCGCGGGCAAACATGCCATTCGCGCCGAGCCTGCTGAACTGAACTCCTGCAACGCGGTTGCCCTCAATGATCAACTTTTCCGCCATGGCGTGGTCGACCACCGAGAGGTTCCGTCGCCCTGCATTTGGCCGTATGTAGGCCTCGGCCGTTGAAGCGCGAACCCCATTGTGGACGTTCATTTGAAACGCCCCAAACCCTTCCTGAAATTCGCCATTGATGTCGTCAGTCAAAGGATAACCTGCTTGGGCGCCCGCCTGGATGAAGATGTCATAGAGTTCTGTCGGGTATCTGCCCTTTCGCACGTGGACCGGACCAGAGCCGCCGCGGTAGGTGCTTTCGCCTCCTTCCCAGGTTTCCGCACGTTTGAAGTAGGGCAATACCTCTCGCCATGACCATCCGGCAGCACCTTCGCTCACCCAGCGTTCGAAATCGAGTGCATGGCCACGAATGAAGCACACACCGTTGATCGCCGACGACCCACCCAAAACCTTGCCGCGCGGCTGGAAGATACGGCGGTTGTGCATTGTGGGTTCCGGCTCGCCCTCGAACATCCAGTTGAATTTTGGGTTGCGCCAAACGTGATCGAATGCGGCGGGCATCTCGATCTTCCAGTAGTCCAGTAAATTACCCCGCTTGGCACCAGCCTCGATGAGAAGCACGGACACCAAAGGGTCTTCCGACAAACGCGCAGCGAGCGTGCAGCCCGCCGACCCGCCACCTATCACCACATAGTCGACTTCCGCCTCGAGATCCTTGTTCACTGTCGCATACCCCTCGCTTTTTTGCCTTCAAGTCTATGTCTGGTGCATCCCACGAGGGCGCTACGCGTCAAATCGCCTTCAATTTCGCGTTCTGGTGGCGCCAAATGACTCACCCTCGCAATCCAGCGGCTCACGCTTAGAAGACATTACGGTGCGTGGCCTAAGACTTTGACCATCGCAGCAACACGTTCCCTGCCATAGCCAGCCGCTTCGGCTCGGCTCAGAATACGCGACACAAGTTCGGGCACTTCGCTGCTGATTCCAGCATCCTTTGCCTGCTTGACCAGGCGCTGAACGGCCGAGTTCCAAACGGCTACCGGAGCCGTGGCATTTCCAAATTCATTCTTCTTGAGAGGTTCGAGCCAGAATTGCGCACTGTCATTCTCGGCAAATACGCTCGAATAAAGATCAATACTTACTCCCTCTGACTGGCAAACGACAGCGCCGTGGTAGATGCCGGTGTATTCTGCAGCGATGCGCGAAAGCCACGCGAAGTCAAGGGCGGCGGCAGTTGCGATGTCCTCTCCCACGAAGCGCGTCCCTTCGCCAAGCGACGCGAGCAATGGTCGGCACTGCTCAAAAGCCGCACGATCACCGGCGTACAGCAACAGGCCTCGCGAAGTCCCAATTGCTGATGTTCCACACAGGATGGCGCCATCCAGATAATGGGCGCCATGCCCAACGAACCACGGCTCGGCCTCGCGGGCCTCCTTAGGCGTTCCGGTACTCAATTCGACAACAACATGACCCGGTAGCAGGCTGCTGACTTCTTGTGTCTGAAACATAGCTCGTGTTGTCTGGTAATTGTCGACACAGACGAGCGTTACCGGGCTCGCCCGGACTGCCGCCGCAACGCTCACTGCGCTGTCCGCGCCCAACTTGACGAGCGCCTCGGCCTTGGCGGGAGATCGGTTCCAAACTGTTACTTTGCGC
>JANMHO010000211.1:0-7602 GCA_031375195.1 Rhodobiaceae bacterium | reverse complement strand
CCGATCAATGAAATGCGCGACTTGCCGCGCATTGTGGCCGATACGGAAATTGGCGCCAAGGTTCCGGTGAAAGTTTTCCGCAAGGGCAAGGAAATTTCGCTGATGGCGGAAGTGGGCCGGCTTGAGGACGGTGAAAAAGTGGTGGCCCAGCAGGACAAGGATTCAAACGCGGTTCCTGCGCCTGCGGTCGCCACGGTGCTTGGCATGACGGTTTCATCCATGACCGTTGAGCTGCGAACGAAATTCACTATCGATAAGGAAATCAATGGCGCCGTTGTGACTGAAGTGACACCTGACAGCGCCGCCGCCGACAAGCGGCTCGAGCCGGGCGATGTGATCACCGAGGCCGGCGAGAAAGCCGTGACGGGGGCTGCGGATATTTCAACCAGTGTCGAAGAGGCCGAAAAGGCCGGCAAGAATTCCGTGCTGCTGCTGGTGTCAAAAGGCGGCAAGAAAGCCGAGATGCGGTTTATTGCATTGAAGCTGAAGAAGTAACACTCGGCTACGTCATTCCGGCGAAAGCTGGAATCTGGTTGTTACTCAACTGTTGAAAGCTTCCGGCTTGTGACGGAATGGCGATGCAGGTCTTGGGCACTACGCACTTGAGAACACATCCCGACTATAGCCCTGCAAATACAACAGCGCAGTTAGATCGCCGTGATTAATTTGGTACCTCGTGGCGTCCCGGGTTTTTGGCTTGGCGTGGAGGGCCACCCCCATGCCAGCGGCTTGCAGCATCGGGATGTCGTTGGCGCCGTCACCGACCGCAATTGTGTCGATGGCTGTCAATCCATGTAAGGAGCAGAGACGCAGGAGAGTTTCAACTTTGGCGTGCCTGCCGAGGATGGGGTCGGCCACTTTGCCAGCGAGTTTGCCATGTTCGATGATGAGATCGTTGGCCTCGTTGCTATCAAAACCAACCAGCGCCGCCACTCTGGAGGTGAACTGACGGAAGCCGCCGGAGACCAGGGCCGTGACCGCCCCGTGAGCCTTCATGGTGGCCACCAAAGTCTTGCCACCAGGCATCAGGGTGATCCTTTCGCGCATGATGTCATCAAGCACGCTGGCATTGAGCCCAGCCAATAATCCGACACGCTCTTTCAAAGCTCCTTCGAAATCGACCTCGCCACGCATGGCGCGCGCAGTTATGGCTTTAATCTTGTCACCAACGCCCGCCACGACGCCCAGCTCGTCGATGCACTCCTGTTCAATCATGGTGGAATCCATGTCGGCAATCAGCAGGCGCTTGCGGCGGTTTTCCATGGGCACGGCATTGATGTCGATGGGGAGGCGGGCCAGCTTTTGGCGCAAAGTATCCAAATTTTCTGGCGCAGGAAATTCAGCAGCCTCAGCTTCTGACAGCCAGTGGGGCGCTGTTCCCAAAATACCAATAACCTCGGCATTTATTGCGTTCGAGCCCGGGGCTGCTATGAGAACGAGAACAGATGTCATGATGAGCCAGTCTAATACCAAATCTGCGCTGCTTATCGCAGGCCCCACCGCCAGCGGCAAGTCTGCGCTAGCTTTGCGTCTGGCGCGCGACCGGGGCGGCGTGATTATCAATGCCGACGCGCTGCAGGTTTACCGGGAATTGCGGATATTGTCGGCCAGGCCAGGCGAGGCTGAGCTGGCGGAAGCGCCGCACCGGCTTTATGGGCATGTTTCTGGCGTCGAACCCTATTCAGTAGCGGCTTGGTTGGCTGACGCCGTGGCAGAGATCGAAGCCGCATGGGCTGGTCGGCTATTGCCCATCGTCACCGGCGGGACCGGGCTCTATTTCATGGCGCTGGAGCGCGGGTTGGCTGAGGTTCCGTCGATTTCGCCGGATATTCGTGAAAAGTGGCGCCGGTTTGATGGCGATATTCACGGCGAGCTTTTGAAGCGGGATCCAGCTGCTGCAACCAAGCTCAAACCCAATGACCGGCAACGCTTGTCGCGCGCGCTTGAAGTGATCGAGGGCACGGGCAAACCGCTTTCCCATTGGCAGGCCCAGGCACAGTCTCAGGCATTCCTTCGCGATGTAAAAGTTGAGCGGCTCCTGGTGGATGTTCCGCGGGCGGAGCTTTATGCCCGGGCGGATGCGCGTTTTGACCAGATGTTAGCGGCCGGAGCGCTCGAAGAAGTGAAACCGCTGCTTAACCATGATGCTGATTTGCCCATGATGAGGGCCATTGGCGTGCCCGAGCTGGCGCGGTATTTACGGGATGAAATTTCGCTGAAAGAGGCGGTATCAATGGCTAAAACCGCCACCCGCCACTACATCAAGCGGCAGTTCACCTGGTGGCGGGGGCAGGCGGTGGGCTGGCAAAAGGCTTGACCTTCGGCCCATCTGCAACTACAAACTGCCGCATGAACACCATTCTTATCGTCGTGGGACCGCGTAGCGCCGTGGAGGGTTAACCCTCCGGGATACACGGTGTTGCGCGGAAAACAGGCTCCCTAGGGGGCCTTTTTTATTGTCTGGTAAGACAGTTCGTGTGAAAGAAAGTTAATGGAATGACGAGGATTTGAAATGGCTACGGGCGAATTGATGACGGGTGCGGAAATAGTGCTGAAGGCGCTGGCTGACCACGGCGTTGAGCATGTGTTTGGATATCCCGGCGGCGCCGTGCTGCCCATTTACGATGAAATCTTCCAGCAGGACAAGGTGAAGCATATCCTGGTGCGGCATGAACAGGGCGCCACCCACGCGGCGGAAGGCTATGCGCGCTCCACCGGCAAATGCGGCGTTGTGCTGGTGACGAGCGGTCCGGGTGCCACCAACGCGGTGACGGGCCTCACTGACGCACTGATGGATTCAATTCCGATGGTTTGCCTGACGGGGCAGGTTCCCACGCATCTCATTGGCAATGACGCGTTTCAGGAATGCGATACGGTTGGCATCACCAGGCCCTGCACCAAGCATAATTGGCTGGTGAAAGACGTGAATGATTTGGCGCGCATTCTGCACGAGGCCTTTTATGTGGCAACCCATGGGCGGCCCGGCCCTGTCGTTGTCGATATTCCGAAAGATGTTCAGTTTGCGAGGGGCAAATATGTTGGCCCCAAGAACATCGAGCACAAGACATACCGGCCGCAGGTGAAGCCGCATCAGGACGCCATCCGCGCCGCTGTTGACCTCATCGCCAAGGCAAAGCGGCCGCTGCTCTATACGGGTGGTGGCGTCATCAATTCCGGCCTGGTTGCTTCGAAGCTGCTGCGGGAATTTGTGAAGCTCACCAATATTCCCCTCACGTCAACCCTTATGGGGCTTGGCGCCTATCCGGCGGCGGGCAAGAACTGGCTTGGCATGCTGGGCATGCACGGCACTTATGAAGCCAACATGGCCATGCATGATTGCGATGTGATGATCAATGTGGGTGCCCGCTTTGATGACCGCATCACGGGCAGGCTTGATGCCTTCTCGCCGGGTTCGAAGAAAATCCATATCGATATCGATCCCTCGTCGATCAACAAGACGGTTCAGGTCGATATTCCGGTTGTGGGCGATGTGGCCCATGCGCTGGAAGACATCATACGGGTTTGGAAGGCCAAGTCGCACGAGTTGGACAAGAAGGCGATGGCTGGCTGGTGGAAGGAAATTGACGGCTGGAAAGCCACCAATTGCCTGAAATACAAGCCCAACAAAGACGTGATCATGCCGCAACATGCCATTGAACGGCTCTATGCGCTCACGCGTGACGAGGATGTTTACATCACCACGGAAGTTGGCCAGCACCAGATGTGGGCCGCGCAGTTCTTCAAGTTTGAAGAGCCGCATCGCTGGATGACGAGCGGCGGGCTTGGCACCATGGGTTACGGCCTGCCCGCGGCCGTTGGCGTTCAGATGGCGCATCCCAAATCATTGGTGATAGACATAGCAGGCGACGCCTCCGTGCAGATGACGATGCAGGAGATGTCCACGGCTGTTCAATACCGTTTGCCGATCAAGATATTCATTCTCAACAACCAGTACATGGGCATGGTGCGGCAGTGGCAGCAATTGCTGCATGGCAATCGCCTGAGCGAAAGCTATTCGGAGGCCTTGCCGGATTTTGTAAAGCTGGCAGAGGCCTATGGCTGTGTTGGCTTGCGCGCCGAGAAGCCTTCGGAGCTTGATGACAAGATCAAGGAAATGATCAGGTCGCCGCATCCGGTGTTGTTTGATTGCCGGGTTGCGGCCCTTGCAAACTGTTTCCCGATGATCCCATCCGGCAAGGCGCATAATGAAATGCTGCTGGGCGAAAATGTTTCAGATGAAGAAGTTGGCAGCGCTATTGATGCACGCGGCAAAGAGCTGGTTTGAGGAGAGAGACATGAACGCACATCAAGCACCTACGGGCTCGGCCTATTTCCTCGACACGTCCAAGAAGGCGGTTGAAACCCACACACTGGCCGTGGTGGCGGACAACGAGCCGGGCGTCCTGGCGCGCATCATCGGGCTGTTTGCGGGGCGCGGCTACAACATCGACTCGCTTACTGTCTCGGAAACCATCCACGACAAGCATGTGTCGCGCTTTACCATCGTGACCACGGGCACGCCCGCCGTGCTCACGCAAATCAGGCACCAGCTTGAGCGCATGGTGCCGGTGCATTCGGTGGCGGATTTGACCGTGCAGGGAAATGCCATCGCGCGGGAGTTGGCCATGGTGAAGGTGGCTGGCACCGGCGAAAAGCGCATGGAGGCTTTACGCCTGGCCGACGCTTTCCGCGCCCGGGTCATAGATGCTTCGACGGAGAGCTTCATTTTTGAGATCACTGGCAAGCCTGACAAGGTTGACCAGTTCATTTCGCTCATGGTGCCGATCGGGCTGGTTGAGGTGGCGCGCACTGGCGTTGCGGGCATTTCGCGCGGTGCGGAAGGCATGCGGGTTTAGCGTGCTGACGCCAGATTTCTGACCTCTGTCATCCCGGCTTTCTCCGGGATGACAGGAATTAAGAAGATTGAGTGGCATAGTAACTGGTCTGACATTATTTTTCAAAACCGGACTTTCTAACAAGCCAATTTCCCCCTAGTTTGGAGCCCATGAGCTGCAAATTATCCGTGAATGTGAATGCCATTGCTTACCTGCGCAATCGGCGCGATCTGCCTTGGCCTTCGGTTGAGGGGCTGGGGCGGATTATTCTGGAGGCAGGTGCGGCGGGGCTCACAGTTCATCCGCGCCCTGACGAACGCCATATCAGGCATGCGGATGTGCCGGTGCTGCTGGCGCTCATACGCCGCGAATTTCCAACCCGCGAATATAATATCGAAGGCTATCCGGACGAGCGGTTTCTGAAGCTTGTGGAGGCTAACAGGCCTGACCAGGTGACGCTGGTGCCGGATGCGCCGGGGCAGGGCACTTCTGACCATGGCTGGGATATTGCCAAAAACAAGTCCAGGCTGACGGACGTGATTGCGCGGCTGCGGGCTGGTGGAATGCGGGTGTCGCTGTTTGTTGATCCGGAGCCAGAACTGGCTGATCTCGCCAAATCCGTCGGGGCGGACCGTATTGAAATTTATACGGGCCCCTATGGTGGCGCATTTGATCCCGCCCAACATAACGCCGAATTTGTGAAAGTGGTTGCCACGGGCCGGGCGGCGGCGGCGGCGGGCCTTGAGCTCAACGCAGGCCATGATCTGACGCGGGAAAACCTGCCGGCCCTGGTTCATGCACTGCCAAACCTCCTGGAAGCGTCAATTGGTCACGCCATCATCGCCGATGCGCTCACTTTCGGCGTGGCGGAAACCGTGCGATTGTTCCGGCATGCCATTGGCGACATCTGATCTTTCCACGCTTGCTTCCATCGGCCTGGTTCAGCTTCTGGCGGTGATCAGTCCGGGGCCGAGCCTCCTCATCACCGCAAGAACCGCCGTGGTGCAATCGCGCGCGGATGGGGTGAAGGTGGCGCTGGGCCTGGGGGCTGGAACGGTGATCTGGTCCAGTGCCGCGCTGCTTGGCCTCAACGTCATTTTTCACGCGGTACCTATGCTGTTCATCGCCATGAAGATTGCGGGCGCTTTGTTTCTCCTGTGGATCGCCTATCAGATTTTCCTCCATGCGGCTGATCCGATTGAGATCGAAACCTCCAAAGGCGAGGTCTTGCCCAATCCGTTTGTGAAAGGGTTCCTCACGCAAATATCCAACCCGAAGGTTGCCGTGTTTTTTGGCTCCATATTCATCGCCATGTTGCCAAGCGATGTGCCTGTGTGGATGATGATGGCGCTGATTGGAATTGTCACGTTCAATGAAGTGTGGTGGTACACGGTGGTGGCGCTGTTCTTTGGCGCCGGGCCTGTGCGGCAGTTCTATATTCGCGCCAAGGTTTGGATTGACCGGGTTACGGGACTTTTCCTCGGTGTGCTGGGTTTGAGGTTGCTGTGGGGCGCGCGTGACGGGGTTTAAACCTCCTGTTTATTGCCGCTTGCCTTAATCCTGCCAGCCCGCTAATTCCGCTCCCAACACTTCAACAGGGAACTTCCACATGCGCGTTTACTATGACCGGGATGCCGACGTTAATCTGATCAAGGGCAAAAAAGTTGTCATCGTCGGCTATGGCAGCCAGGGCCGGGCGCACGCGCTGAACCTCAAGGATTCCGGCGCCAAGCATTTGGCTGTGGCGTTGAAGGCGGGCTCGCCCACGGTGAAAAAAGCCGAGGCGGACGGGCTGCAGGTGATGACGGTTGCCGAGGCCGCCAAGTGGGGTGATCTTCTGATGATGGCCACGCCCGATGAACTGCAAGCCGATATTTACAAGGCGGAGATTGCGCCAAACATCAGGGATGGCGCTGCCATTGCCTTTGCCCATGGCCTCAATGTGCATTTCAACCTGATCGAGCCGAAGAAGACCATCGACGTCATCATGATCGCCCCGAAAGGCCCCGGCCACACGGTGCGCGGCGAATACCAGAAGGGGGGCGGCGTTCCCTGCCTGATCGCCATCAACCAGGATGCTTCCGGCAATGCCCATGACCTCGCATTGTCCTACGCTTCAGGCGTTGGCGGCGGCCGTTCTGGCATTATCGAAACCACCTTCAAGGAAGAATGCGAAACCGATTTGTTCGGCGAGCAGGTTGTGCTTTGCGGCGGCCTGGTAGAACTGATCCGCGCTGGTTTTGAAACGCTGGTGGAAGCTGGTTACGCGCCGGAGATGGCCTACTTCGAATGCCTGCATGAAGTGAAGCTGATCGTCGACCTGATCTACGAAGGCGGCATTGCCAACATGAATTACTCGATCTCGAATACGGCGGAGTGGGGCGAATATGTTTCCGGCCCCCGCATCATCACGAGCGAGACCAAGGCCGAGATGAAGCGCGTGCTGGCCGACATCCAGACCGGCAAGTTCACCAGCGAATGGATGCACGAATACCGCGCCGGCGCTGCGAGATTCAAAGCCATCCGCCGCAACAATGACAGCCACCAGATTGAAGCCGTGGGCGCTAAGCTGCGCGAAATGATGCCATGGATCGGCAAGAACAAGCTGGTGGACAAGGCGCGGAATTAGGCTCAGGACTCATTGATTGAGATAGAAGATGAAGGCAGCTGCGATACAGATTGCGGAGAAGAAGGTGTGGGCGCATCGGTCATAACGTGTTGAGACGCGCCGCCAGTCCTTGAGTTTGCCAAACATGTTCTCGATCTT
>JANMHO010000226.1:0-7768 GCA_031375195.1 Rhodobiaceae bacterium | reverse complement strand
GTGTCCTGGGCTATCATGAGATGCCGGAAAGGTTTCAATTCACCGCCTGGCCCTGAAGGCGCTTCGGTATCAAGCCAGATGGGGGTGCCAAACATCCAGAGGCTTCGGTCAACGGCGAGGCTTCGGCGCGGCGTCAGCTGGACTTTTTGCGCGCCGGGTGCTCCCAGGGATGGATCATCAACCACGACTTCGCGGAAAAAAATGAAGGACTTGTTTTGCCACATGAGCTCGCGCGCGCCCGCCGGGTTCTCACCCATCCATTTTCGCAAGGATTGCATGGACATGTCCTCGCGCGCGAGCACACCGCGCTCGACCAGCACGCCGCCGATGCCCGTATAGGGCTGGCCCGACTTGGCGCCATAGGCCAGGCGCATGGTGCTGCCATCGGCAAACCGAATGCGGCCAGAGCCTTGCACGTGAATGAAAAAAGCGTCCACCCAGCTTTTGAGCCAGACAAGCTCAAGGCCGCGTCCCACTAGCGCGCCCTCTTCAATTTCACGGCGGGTGAAATAGCCCGTTGGCTTTCCCTGCGCGCGCCGGCCATATCTTAAGCCGGTTTGCTTTTCAGTTGACGCCGCAAAACCCATGAGGTCATCGGGTTTCCGGTAGATTGGAACGCCGTAGCCATTTCCAGGCGTCCGGCTGCCTTCGGCCTCAGGCTCATAATAGCCGGTGAACAGGCCTTCCGGCCGCGCCGGATCACTGACTTCCAGGGCTTCGAATTCGGTTTCAAAAAACTGCCGGGCTGACACGGCCCTGGAGGCCGCGCCACACACGGCCAGCCAATCGGAACGGGCTCCGCCGTAGCGCACGTCCCGCCCGAAGGCATGACCGCTCGCAATGATTTCGCCGCATGACCTTTGAAATGCCGCGAGGGCGGCCTGGTGATCGTCATTGGCCCACCCCGCAATATGCGCGAAGGATACCTGGCGGAGCCGCGGCCTGGCTTCTGTGGTCATCGTCAGGGCTATGCTAAAAAGGCAGACAAGACACGCGCGTCCAATCACGACTGGGTTTCAGTTGAGACGATCAGCCAGTTGGGATCACGTTCTGTCACATCACGCTCGAATGACCAGATATCCGTCACGTCCCTGACTACCTTTGGCTCGCCGTCGATGAGGCTTCCCGCCTTGTCATAGGTTGCCGAGATCGTCTGGCTTTCAAATTTCAACGCGATGCTGGCGCGTTTTTCCACAACATTGACGCTGAGGAATTCAACTTTTTCAAAGCCTATGAACTGAAAGTCAAGCTTCTCGCCGGCCGATTTGCGGGTGTCGATCGCCTTGGAAAATCCATCAAAGACCTCGCGCGACAACAGGGTCTTGAGCGCCGGCTTGTCGCCCTTGGCAAAACCGTCAACCACGAATTCATAGGCAATTTTGGCGCCTTCCAAAAAGGCTTTGGGATCAAACGAGGGATCGGCTTCTTCCAGCTTTTCCAGCCCGGCAGCCAGCCTGGATCCGGATTTCGCGAAGCCCGTCCAAATGGGCTTTTTGGGCTCCAAGTCAATTATCGTGTCGGAGCCAGGCTTGTTCTGGGGGAATTCAAGGACATTGGTGTTGGCGGCTTCAGGCGGTGTTTTCTTGGTGATGACCGACGGATCGAAGGGAGGACGCTCCAGCCCGGTGCGCTGGCCCAGCACGGAGCGCAACCGCCAGAAAACCACGAGCGCAATCGCTATCAGAACGAGATTCAGAGGATCAAAAACGTCGTTCATCGGTAAATCCTCACAGGCCGGCGAAAATCACGGCCCCACACACATTAACAGTTCATATGATCATCCCTATATAGGAGACTTCGGCCTAGGTCCAAGGCCGTTATTTTTCGGAGGTTCAACAGTGCTTCGCTATCTGCCCGCCATCATCGCAGCCGGTTTCTTCGCGGAACTGGCGGGCCTGGTATGGCTGGGCAGCCGGATGGGCATTTTGGCCGTGCTGGGCCTGACGGCGCTGGGCTTTCTGGTTGGCGGGCTGCTGATCCGCAGAAGTGGCACAACCATTTTTCAGGCGATGAGCAGGGGCCGGCTGGACCAGAAAGCTTTTTCGAATACGACAGCAGGGAGCCTGCTTGACGCTATAGCTGGCGTGCTGTTTATCATTCCGGGCGCCATCACGGATGTGGTGGCAGTGGCATTGCTTCTGCCTTTCGTGCGGAAATGGCTGGCTGATTTCTTTGAAATCCGCATGACTGGCGGTTTCCCGGTTCATCCTTCCGGTCCCATCATTGAAGCCGAGGCAACTGAAATACCGGAGCCGCCAAAAACCATTTCAAAGCTGCCTGAAGAAACTTAAGACCCTGCTTGCGAGTTCATGGCCTTCATGTTAGCCACTGCGATATGTGATCTGCATTCTCAAATTTCCTGAAAGGCATCCAAGATGGTCAAAAAAGCCAAGCCAGCTCCGCGCAAGCCGGCACCCAAGGCAGCGGCGGCAACAAACGGTGGCGCCAAGGCGGCGCCTCGCCTTTCAGAGGTGAAACCCGCCGCTCCTGTCAATCTTCAGGCTCCACCAGCGCAACCCGGCGCCCAACCGTCAATGCGCATAATTGGTCAATATCTGAAGGACCTGAGCTTTGAGAATCCCAATGCGCCGCAGGCTCTCGCACCCCAGCAAAGCCAGCCGGATATCAATATTTCGGTGAACGTCAACGCGCGCAATTTGACGCCAACCGACTTTGAAGTTGAATTGCACCTTGACGCAAAGGCGACGTCAGACGGCAAGGTCATTTTTGCCTCCGAGCTCATGTTCGCCGGAGTGTTTCGCATGGAGAATTTTCCGGCCAACATGCTGCATGCGGCAGTCCTTATCGAGTGCCCCCGGATGCTGTTTCCCTTCGCCCGCCAGATCCTGGCAGACGCCACACGCAATGGCGGCTTTCCGCCCTTGATGCTCGACCCGATTGACTTTGCCAGCATGTATCAGAAACGCATGGCGCAACAAGCGGCGGCCAAGGCCTAATTCAATTTCGCTTTCCAGAGCGCCGCGGCGCCAAGCGAGCTGACCATTCTTTCATGGGCTTCGCGTTCATCCTGCGTGAGCCGTGTTGGCAGTTCGCGGCTTCTGCCAGATTGGGCGCGGGCGCTGTTGACTTGCAATTTCCGGACATTATCGGTCTTCGGAAGTGTAAGCGCAATCTGGCGCCCGCCGGTCAGTTCGAGGTAGACACTGGCGAGAAGTTCAGAATCGAGCAGTGCCCCATGCTTGGTGCGTTTTGAAATATCGATGCCATAGCGCTTGCAAAGCGCGTCAAGACTGTTGGGGCCCATGGGGTGGCGCTTTTTGGCGAGCATCAGCGTGTCGATGACGCGCTCATAAAGTATGGGCGGCTTTTTGATGAAGCCCAGCTCGGCGTTCAAGAAGCCAACGTCGAAGCTGGCATTATGTATGACGAGCGTGGAATCGCCAATGAACGCCAGGAACTCATCGGCGATTTTTTCAAACCTGGGCTTGTCCTTGAGAAACTCGCTGCTCAATCCGTGGACCGCCTCCGCCTCGCGCGGCACATCCCGGTCCGGGTTGATGAAGGTGTGATAGGATTTGCCCGTGGGCAGGTGATTGAAGAGTTCGATCGCGCCCACCTCAACCAGCCGATGTCCGGTCAAGGGGTCAAGCCCTGTCGTTTCCGTATCGAGAACAATTTCTCTCATTTGCCCTGCTTCCCGCCCAAAGCCCGGAATTTTTCCACCAGCTGTCTTACCTGAATTTTCAGCTGGTCCAAGCTGCCCGAGGTATCAATGATGAAATCCGCGCGGCGCCGCTTTTCCGCATCCGGCATCTGCCGCGCCAAAATAGCCGCCAGCTTTTCTCCGGTCATTCCAGGCCGCGCCAGCGCCCTTGCCCTTTGGACGTCTTGCGGCGCGGAAACGACGACAGTGTAATCAACATTCTTGTCTTCCCGGGTTTCAAACAGCAATGGAATATCAAGCACAATGAATGGACAATTTGCTTTTTTCCAGCGCGAAATGAACAGCTCCCGTCTTTGACTGACGAGCGGATGAATTGTCGATTCGAGAGCCTTCAGCTTTTGCGGATCCGAAAGAACAATTGCTCCGAGTTTTTGCCGGTCAATGGCGCCACCGGCAATTGCCTCTGGAAACGCCTTTCCCACGTGTTCAATTGTCGATGGATCGGCATAAATTTCGTGGACAATGCCATCGGAATCAAAAACCGGGACGCCTTCCGCGGCAAAATATTTGGCCGCAGTGCTTTTGCCCATGGAAATCGACCCTGTGAGCCCGACAGTAATCATGGGCTTGATGCCTTCCGCACGTCAGCGGCAACCAGATCATGGAGTTCCGGGCCCACCTTGGGCCTTATTCCAAACCACAGCTCAAATCCCCGCACGGCCTGGTGAAGCAACATTCCCAACCCGTCGAGGATCGGATTTCCCCGAATTTCCGCCTGTCTCAGCAACGGGGTCATGAGAGGCGAATAAACAATATCGGCAACAATGGCCCGGCGGTTCAGCGCGCGAATATCAAGCGCCAAGGGGGGTTGGTTTTCCATTCCCAGCGATGTTGTGTTGATCAGCAGATCGCAGTCTTCCAGCGACTCATCGAGAGCGCTGTCTTCTATATGATGGATGGCCCTGCCATAGAGGACTTCCAAATCCCGAACTCGCTCTGTTGTGCGGTTTCTAATTCCTATCCTGGCAACATCCGCATCGCGAAGCGCGCCCACTATCGCCCTGGCTGCGCCACCGGCGCCAACAACAATGACTTTCGAGCCTGGGGAAGAAAATTCCGGGAACTTCATTTTCAGGTGCGTGAGAAAGCCTTCGCCATCGGTATTGGTTCCACAAACCTGGCTGTCACGCAGGTAGACGGTATTCACAGCGCCAAGCCGGCGGGCAATCTGATCACGCGATGACACGGCGCCAAAGGCCGCTTCCTTGTGGGGAATTGTCACATTGCAACCGATGTACGCGGAATTTGCAAGTGTCGAAATAAAGTTCGCCGCTTTATCCGGTTCAATTGCCAATTTCTCGTAGACTGCGTCCACGTCGTATTTTCTCAGCCAATAGTTATGAATGAGTGGCGAGCGGGAATGCTTTATGGGCCAGCCTATGACGCAAACCTTCTTCATGACGGGATGATCTTTTTTTGGCGAAGGAATTCAAGCAGGGGCAAGAGGGGTAGGCCCAGGATGGTAAAGTAATCCCCGGAAATTTCTTCGAAGAGCTGGATTCCTGTCTTTTCAATTTTATATCCACCGACAGAACCGAGATAGGCATCGGAATCGCCCATGAGGTGCTCCTCGAGGAATTCATCGCTGAAATTCCGCATTTTCAGTTCAGCTTTGGGGCAATCATTCCAGACTTGCCGGCCGTTTATGCTGCAAGACAGGGCGGAGTATAAAAAGTGTGTGTTGCCTCTCAGCTCCAGCAGTTGCTGGCGTGCCTCGAGTTTGGAGTTTGGTTTGCTGAACAGCCGGTCTTGAAAACCCAAAGTCTGATCGGCTCCGATCGCGATGGCGTTGGAAAATCGGCGCGACGCCTTTTCCGACTTTCGCCTGGCAAGTTCAATCGCGACAAATTCCGGACTGCTGTTTTGACCCTTCACCGCCGTTTCATCTATCGCGGGATCGCAGACCTGGAATTTCAATCCTGCGCTGGCAAGAATTTTCTGCCGGACTTCGCTGGTAGATGCGAGAATGATATTCAATTTCGATGTCTCGTTGGCCGGATTTGCTTGTGGAGAGTTCCAGATGAATTTGTGGATAATATTGAGTTAACGAAGGGGGTAAATATCTGGTTAAGGTTATGGGGCTCTTATTAACAGCTCTAGCCCGGAATTTACACCGGATGGAAAAATGTTGATAAACAGCGGCAGTGCACAACATTGGAAAAGTATTCATGGCGTCCATTTTCGTGGATCAACGCCCTGTTTTTGTTTAAAAAAATATATCGTCTGATATTGCTCCAGCAACAGGGGTGCAGGATTGTCGAGCTTCTGGCAAAACTGTCTGGTAAAAGCACGGTACCACTCTTTACTCCCCCAACTACAGATTCAACTTAGATAAGATTCTCTTTGAGAGGAATTCGAATTTGACCAAGCAGCCTCTAATAAGTGTTTTGACGGGTCAGAAACCAGCGAGAAGACCGATTTGGTTTATGCGGCAAGCGGGGCGCTATTTGCCAGAATACAAGAAGACGAGAGCGCAGGCCGGCTCATTTCTGGACTTGTGCTATTCGCCCGATCTTGCCGCTGAGGTCACGCTGCAACCATTGAGGCGTTATGATATCGACGCAGCCATTATTTTTGCGGACATTCTTGTTGTGCCCCACGCGATGGGCAATGGACTGTCATTTGTCGAGGGTGAAGGCCCGGTGCTGGAAACCGTGCGGAGCAAGTCCGATTTGGCGCGATTGCGGACAGGATTTGAATCGGCGCAATTTTCCTCTATCGCCGCTTCCGTTTCAAAGGTGCGTTCGGAATTGAGCAGGAATATTTCGCTGATTGGGTTTTGCGGCGCTCCCTGGACCGTTGCGAGCTACATGATCGAAGGACGGGGCTCAGAGCGGGAGCATGCCCGCCATGTGGCCTATCAGCGGGAACCTTGGCTGCTTGATTTGATTGACCGCCTGGTGGTCAGTTCGATTGAATATCTTTGCCTGCAAATTGAAGCTGGCGCCGATGCGGTGCAAATCTTTGATTCCTGGGCTGGTGAATTGACGGATGAATTGTTTGGCGAATTCTGCGTGGAACCAATTCGAAAAATTATTTCGGGCGTCAAAGCCAGGCATCCCAAAGTGCCTGTTATTGTTTTTGCCAAGGGCGCCAATTACCGGCATGGAGCGGTCCATTCCGGCACGGGCTGCCAGGCGCTGGGTGTCGAGGCCGAATGCTCGCTGGAATATCTGCGGTCCATCCTGCCCCGGGGCGCAGTGGTTCAGGGAAATCTTGATCCCCTGCTGCTTTTATGTTCGGATGACGTTGTTAGCCGGCAGGTTGCAAAAATAGTGAAATCAGTTCCAATGGAATCCCATATCTTCAATCTGGGGCATGGCATCAGGCCGCAGACCAGGCCGGAAGTTTTGACAACGGTTGTGAATGCGGTGAGACACGCTGACAATGGCTGATTGGTTTCTATGGGCCAAAGCCATTCACATTCTGGCTTTTATTAGCTGGATGGCGGGTCTTTTTTATCTGCCGCGGCTGTTTGTCTATCATGCGGATGTATTGCCTGGTGGCGAAGCCAGCGATCTTTTCAAAACCATGGAAAGCCGTTTGCTGAAGGCCATCATGCGGCCGGCGGCTGTTGTAACTTTGATTTCAGGCGGTTTTTTGCTGTGGCTGAGCGGGTTTTCGATTTTGGAGCCGTGGCTGGCTGTCAAGTTGCTGGCGGTTGTGGCGCTCATTGGTTTCCATGGGCATTTGGAGTCCCATGTGAAGTCTTTTGGGCGGGAAGAGCGAAATCATGAGTCGCGATATTTCCGGATCATCAATGAGATTCCAATGGTTTTGCTGATCATCATCGTGGTGTTTGTGATTGTGAAACCATGGCAATAATTTTGGTTGGTTTGCCCGCCAAAGTTTGTTATAGGGTCTGCAGACATTAGCTTTTTCCCGGTTTTTGTTTCCCTCCTCCAGTTTCCGCCCGGTTTTGCTGCGCTGCGGCTTTTTCACCCCTAATAGCATTGATCAAGACATGACAGATATCGCCGAACTCAAAGATATTAAGCTTAAGGATCTTAAGCAAAAGACCCCGGCTGAATTGGTGACGCTCGCCGAGGAGCTTGAAGTTGAGAATGCGAGCGCGCTGCGCAA
>JANMHO010000179.1:0-15188 GCA_031375195.1 Rhodobiaceae bacterium | reverse complement strand
GAGCCGGACAGTTGGAATTGGCTGTTAGCCGCGCCAGACAGCACCAGTCCTGGCGTTCACGTAAACCCTCACAGGGTCCCCGCGGCGAATTGCCCTAAAAGTGTAAGTGGAGCCACGACATTCAATCGTCGAAACCCTACGGAAACCACGGTTGAGGACTTGCCTCTTGGCCTGGTTGCACGAAAGGCGTCCGCGATAGGCTGGCCTGTACCAGCCATAGCCATCACGGAAGCGATAGTCGGGGCCTACCTGATAGTCATAATGCGGAGTACCGAAGAATATTTGGACGTTGGTTTTTGCCTCGGCTGCCGTTGGCAGGGCAAAGGCCAGCGAGGCAGCGAAGGCGGTAGCGAGAATTAGGCGATTCATGGCAAGACTCCTTTTAGTTTCAGTTGGACATCAACGCATGCGAAGCAAAAAGGTTCCCGCAACGCCTGTTGGCAGGCGCTGCGGAGAAATGTTACTTCAAAGCCAGGCGATCAAAGGTCGGCGCCGCTTCAAGCTGTTCCTTGGTGGCCGCAATTGTCAGGTGCATCATGTTGTTTTCATCGCGGGTGACGCTGATGTCGGCGAATGGAATCGCCACATCCTTCTCACCCATGCCGAGGAAACCACCCACACCGATAATGGCTAGGGCGTTGCCGTTTTGGTCTTTGCTCATCACCAGATCGTTGATTTCGCCAATATTTTCATTGGCTGCCGAATAAACTGCCTGGCCAATGAACTCGGATGCCAAAATGGGGTTTGCAGGGCTGGTTGCCGCGCCCGCAGTGGTTGTGGCCGGAGCCTCTGTGGAGCCGGTCGCCTGATTATCGGGCATGACTGCGGGGGCCTCGGCAGTGCCAGCCGCCGGAACGTCGGTGGTTGTTGCTGGAGCCTCGGCAGTGCCCGTGGTGGTCGCATCACTGTCGGCCTTCGGAGCTTCGCTGGTGGAAAGACCCATCTTGGCCTTGCATTCCGCTGAAAGCTCGGCCTCAGGAACAGAGCCGGCCACCGGGCAATCGACGGTTGCGGTTGGTTGGGTTGTCGTCGTCGTTGAGTCTTGTGCATAAGCCATGCCCGATGCCAGCAGCAAGGCAAGCGTTGCGGCGGAATATTTGAAAGCTTTCATGACCAATCTCCTTTGTTATGTGGTCTGGTTACCGAACGCGGAACTGAAAAAGAAGTTCCACGCAAATCACGCATCATTAGCCAGCCAGAACGGCTAACAACCCCAAAGTAATGATGATTCCGAGCAGGTCGAAGAACAGGACGTACCGCACGTTATGCCCGGTTACGCCTTGCCGCACTGCATCGGTCGCTTTCCGAACTGGCCGCTCCGTGCCACTGTTTTCCATTTGGCGCTGTGGCTCGCGCCAGCTGATGGCGTGTGCCGATTGGTCCTGGATAGCTGTGGTCTTCATTTCCTTTGCAAAATCGGATTCAGGCGGAACGGCAGGCAGCTGCAGGACTGTTGCCAACTGACCTGTCTCTACAAGGTCGTTATCACGCACCGCAAAGTTTCGCCGAGAATCCATGATGGACTTCGCGAAAGACCTGAAATTGAATGCCGGACCGACACAAAGGATCCGGCATTCAACTCAATCAGGGGTTCGTGCTCGGAGCTGGTGCTGGCGGAACTGTTTCGGTCTGGCCACCGCTGGGGGTTTGTTGGATTGTCGTGTCAGGTTGTGGCTGTTGGGTTGTTGCCTCCGGCACGGCAGCGGGAGGCGCAGCTTCCGGCGCCGTCTGCGAGGTATTGTTCTGAATCACGTCAGGCATTGTGGTGCCTGAACGGGAGAAAACATACATCGCAAAAGCCAGCCCGGCGAGAACTACAACAACAACTGCGATAAAACCCGGCGAACTGTTTGATGCCCGAGATGGAATGGCGGTCTGAGTGACATATACGTCGGGCTGCACGGATTCACTTTGGCGTGGCACGTCGGCATTCGGATTGATCCGTCTTTGATTGTCGGTAGTTGTGGTCATAGTCATAACTCCTCACTGAGTGTGTCACAGTTGCAGGCGACCCACAGGACTGTGACGGGCCTGGGTTCATGGCGCGTTGGCCTATAACGTACGCCCAGCAAATGTGTTCCAGGATATGGGCAAAAATTTCACACACCCGGAGACACATGCATCAACATCGGAAGTCGGTCGGACAGACAATGTTTCGCAGCATCGACATGGAACTAATGCCGCTAAAGCTGCGTTGTGGGACAGTCATCAATGGAGACTGCATCATGAACAACATTGTTTATCTCGTCGGCGCTGTCGTCATAATTCTGGCAATTCTGTCGTTTTTCGGCCTGCGCTAAAACCAGAAGCAGCCCGCAATAAGTTTTTCTTTGGTGTTTCATATCGGTTCGCACAATGATTGAGGCGGGCTTTGCAGTTTTTGCAAACTGCATATCCTGCTGGGTAGGCAGTCCGTTGGTGTTCGCTGCGGCACTGTCATCGGTGCTCGCATGGGCCATGTTTGGTCCCTATGCCGGGTTTTCAGAATCCTGGCAGATGGTCATCAATACTAGCACGACCATCTGTACTTTTCTCATGGTTTTCATCATCCAGAACAGCCAGAACCGCGACGGGTTGGCCGTGCAAATCAAGCTTGATGAGATCATCCGCGCTGTCCACGGGGCCAAAAACGCCATGATAGACCTCGAGGATAGGCCGTAAGAAGAACTGGAAAAGCTCAGGATAAGCTTCGCCGCAGTTGGCCACAAGGCGCGCAGGAACCTCGCAAAACGCAACAGAACCGGAGCAGCAGACTGCTCATACCTGACGCCGCTTGAGCCCTCGAGCTTGATGGTTTATGGCCCCGGCAAATATCGCTTCATGGATTTCGTCAGGGTGGGGTTTCCTCTGACATTCCTGATCTACGGCATCGCCATTGTGTTGGTGCCGCTGATCTGGCCGCTGGGACCGCCCGCGTAACCAATTTCTGATTAATTTTACCGCATATGGAACATTTGGCGTCGGTCAACGTTTTGCTTTGGAGAAGCGTGAGTCAATCACCGCGAAGTTGCGCCGCGCGCAACTTTCTATAACCACCTAAATTTTCACTGGACAGCGTGAAATGAATCACGTCCGAAGAATTGGAGACCACGCATGAAATTTTCCCCATTGGCTGCCAGCCTGTTGGCTCTGGCACTGTTCGCAACCCCGGTTCTCGCGCAGGAGACGACAACCGAAGGCCAACCCGCGACGAAAACTGCGGCTGATCAAATCCCAGACGAAGTGCTTGAGTTACTGAACGACAAGCGGCCTGTGGCGGAAATGACAGTTGAAGAACTGGCCGCTCATGCCAAACTGGCTCGTGAATTCGCAAAAATGGAAACTTTATCGGAAGATGTTCGCAGGCAGCTGCAGGATATTGCAAAGTCCGCCCGCGCCGAAATTGCGTTGAGCGGGGAGAATGCAGCTCAACCGGCACCTGTGGTTGAATCGCCCGCAGAACAGCCCTCCGCACCTGCCGCCGAACAGCCCGCGGTTGAACCTCCTCCAGCCGCTGTGGCCGAGCCCGCAATAGATGCTCCGGCACCTGCCGTTGAAACCGGGGTTGCTCCAGAGGCAGCGCCGCCGACAGTTGACGCGGAACAGACTCAAAAGCTTGATGGCAATGCGGCAAGTCCCGAAGCCGAAGCGCAAGCGAAGGTCTATCTGGAGGATGCGCGGACAGCCGATAGCCTTTCAGATGACGAATTGCGCAAGCGCCTCGACGGCATTCGTGACTTGATGGCTGGCAACCAACTCTCAAGCCAGACTGAACAGGCCCTGCGCGAGAAATTGCGGACCGAAAGGCAAGTCTTGCGTACCCGCGTGGCTCAGGCCGAGGCAACTGCCAAGGCCAAGGCCGACCAAGAAGCAGCCACAAAAGCTGGCACCGAGCCACCAGCCGCCGGTGGCAATACAGTTATCAACAACACAACAACGATCCAAGTGATCCTGGCAGACCGTCGTCCGTCGCAGGACCTTGAAAATGCCGAGTTGCGTCGTCGGCTTGAGGTCTACCGCCAGGCTGCAGCTGATCAGCGCTATGAAGAGGACCGTCGAGCCTACTGGCGCGATGTCGTCCAGCGCGATGAGGAATTGCTGCGTGAGCGCATGATGCGTGACCGCCGGCAGCGTCAGGCAGACCTTTCTGCCCGTTTCGGGAACGACGATTTCAACATTGAAATCGGCCTTCGATTTGATCCCAACAGACGCCAGCGCGATGTCTACGCGGCCGAAGTGGACGATGAGGAATTGGAAGATGTGCTCGTTGCTCCGCCGCGCGTGGAAGTAACGCGCCAATACACGTTGGAAGAAATCGCTGATTCCCCCGAACTGCGGGAAGCCCTTCCCCGGGTTGAAATCGACACGGTGCGCTTTGGTTTCAACGAGGCCTTCGTCAGGGCGGAAGAAGTCCGCAATCTTGATCGCATCGCCGAGCTCATGGAGCGCATTCTTAGCAAGCATCCGCGTGAAGTCTTCTTGATTGAAGGCCATACGGACGCGGTCGGTTCAGACGCGGCCAATCTTGATCTTTCCCGTCAGCGTGCTGCTGCAATCAAGAAAGCCTTGACGACTTACTACATCATCTCTGCGGCGAACCTGAAAACCGTAGGCTATGGCGAGCGGTACCTCAAGATTCCAACTGCCGAAGCCGAACAGGAAAACCGCCGCGTATCAGTGAGCCGCGCCACAGCCCTCATAGGGCAGCTCGAAGAGTAAGAAACGGCATCCGCTTTCTCTGCCGCAACGCGACTTAACATTGGCATGGAAACCGGCGAGTTTACCCGTCTCTCGGCCACTGGAACAACGCAACAGGCCAGCTCATGCCGCCGGAACCGCGGCGCGCGCATGCGTGTCAGAGACGTTAGTTACGGTGCATATGAATGGTGGGCGGTACAAGGTTCGAACTTGTGGCCACTACGATGTCAACGTAGTGCTCTACCGCTGAGCTAACCGCCCACTAGTGGTGGCGGGATATAATGGGAAGTCTCCATTCTGGCAAGCGATTAAGCCGCCATCATGCGGTCCACTTCGGCCACCAGGTCGCGCAAGTGAAACGGCTTGGAAAGCACCTTGGCGTCCTTGGGTGCCTTGGAATCCGGATGCAGCGCCACGGCGGCAAACCCGGTGATAAACATGATCTTCAAATGCGGATCGAGTTCGGCCGCGCGCCGTGCCAGTTCAATGCCATCCATTTCCGGCATAACAATATCAGTGAGCAGCAAATCAAAAGTGGTCTGCTTGATTTCCTCAAACGCGCTGGCGCCTTCGCCAAAGGCTGTGACGTGATGGCCAGCCTTCTCCAGCGCCTTCACCAGGAAGCGCCGCATGTCGTCGTCGTCTTCTGCCAGAATAATCTTCGCCATGGCGTTAGCTTGCATACCGATATTTACCACCCTGTTTATGAACCAACTCTCGCGTCCCTGCAGGTTAATATCTGTTGACCGGTAAACAGGGTGTGAACTTGACAAGTGTGGACAGTTTACGCCGCTTGGTCAATACTGTTAAAAAGTGATGACCAAATCAGTCCCAGAGCCATATTTTGAGATTTTGGCGCCCGCCGCGTGGACAGCCCCGGCTGTTTTCAATTCAGCCCACAGCGGCAAGCGATATCCGGCTGAACTCCTGCGCATGACCAGGCTTTCGGCTGAAACCCTGCGCAAATCTGAGGACTGCTTCATCGATGAATTGTTCATGGCCTGCACGGACCTGGGCGCTCCCATGCTCTGTGCCCATGTGCCCCGCGCCTATATTGATCTCAATCGCGAGGCCTATGAATTCGACCCCCGCATGTTTTCAGGTGAATTGCCGGGTTTCATGAATACGGGTTCACCCCGTGTGGCAGGCGGCCTTGGCACCATTCCCAGAATTGTGGCGGAAGGCGAAGAGATTTACCGCGAACGTCTGAGCCTGAACGATGCCTTGCAGCGCGTTGAAAAAATCTATCGCCCCTATCACCGCACATTGAAGGCCCTGATCGACGAGGTCATGAACAGCGTGGGCCAGATGCTGCTTCTCGATTGCCATTCCATGCCAACCAGCGCCACGACCCAGTCGTCAGTTGATGTCGTGATCGGTGACCGTTATGGCGCTTCTTGCAGCGAGGAAGTCACGGCCTGTCTGGAGGATCTCTTGCGCGCCGAGGGCTTGCGAGCCGTTCGCAACAAACCCTACGCGGGTGGCTTCATAACCCAAAATTACGGCTCTCCCAATTTGGGGCGCCATGCCTTGCAGATTGAAATCAGCCGCGGCCTTTATATGAACGAGGCCCGGTTTGAGAAAACCAGCGACTTTGGGCTTCTGCAGGCAACATTGCGCCGCGCCATGAAAACTCTGCTGGAATCCCTCACCCGGCTTGCCACGCCGCTGAAATACGCCGCCGAATAAAAAAGGGGCCGATACACTAAAGTGATCGGCCCAAGTCTAGGGAGGAAACGCCCAAGAAGGGCTGTGAGAGAAGACCAAGTCTCGATCTCACGGTTTGAATATGGCACTGCAACATAAGAAAATCAAGACTTCTGGTTCAAAAACTTTCCAAATGATCAAGAAAATGATAGCGCGGAAACTAAAGTAATTCTTATAATTTATTGTTTTAGTTATATATTTAACAATAAAAACACCTGTTGCCTGAATGACACAGTAACCATGCAAATTGCACATGACTCTAAAAATGATTGTGCAACGCAATAAAAACCCGATTCACCGGCCAGCTTGAGCACCGGGCAACATTCCTATAGGCAATATAGGTTCACAAGATGGGGTATCAATGGGCGCGCCGACTGACTGGACTGACCTGACAAATTTTGCCGTGGCCCTGGCGCGCGCCTCCGAAGCTGAAATCCTCCCCTACTTCCGGCGCAACACCCCAATTGAAGTTAAACCTCACACCGCTTGGGATCCAGTCACCGAAGGCGACAGAGCCGGCGAACGCATTATCCGCAAGATGATTGAGGAGCGCTTTCCCGATCACGGCATTAATGGCGAGGAATATGGCGTGAAGGAAGGCAAATCCGGTTTCACCTGGGTCCTCGACCCCGTAGATGGCACCCGCTCGTTTGTTTGCGGGCTGCCAACCTGGGCAACGCTCATTGGACTCACCTTTGAACAAAAACCCGTTGTCGGCGTCATGAACCAGCCCTTTGTGGGCGATCTGTTTTACGGCAATCCCCATGGTGCCTGGAACAATTACCGGGGAACCATCGAGCCAATTCACACCCAAAAAGACACTGGCGTTGCCAGCGCTGCCGCAGGCACGACAGCGCCCGAACTCTACCGCCGCGAACCAGATCAGAAAGCTTTCCGCAATTTGCAGAAAGCCGTGAAGCTCATGCGCTTTGGCGGCGACGCCTACTTCTTCGCGCTCGTCGCCGCTGGCCACATGGACATGGCTCTTGACGCCGGCCTGCAAGCCTATGACATTGCGGCCCTCATCCCCATCATTGAAGGCGCGGGCGGCGCCGTAGGGAGCTGGAGCGGCGACAACCCGGCTGATGGCGGCAACGTCATTTGCGCGGGTTCAAAGGCCCTGCTGGATGAAGCCATTGGCGTGATGTCGCAATGACCGGGCTCAAATCCTGGCAGGAACTGGCCGTAGCCCTGATCAATGTCGCCGCAGGCCGCGCACCCGCCGACATGGTGATCAAAAACGGCCGCTGGGTGAATGTGCATTCCGGCGAAATCATACCCAAAACCGATATAGCCATGACCGGCGGGCGCTTTGCCTATGTGGGCCCTAATGCAGGTGCCATGATCGGGAAGGATACCGCTGTTGTCGATGCGAGGGGCCGTTACCTCATTCCGGGGTTTTGTGACGGCCACATGCATGTTGAAAGCGGCATGGTCACGGTGACAGAATTTGCCCGCGCCGTCATCCCCCACGGCACAACCTCCATGTTCATTGACCCCCATGAAATTGCAAACGTCTTGGGACTTGCCGGCGTGAAATTGATGCACGACGAGGCCATGGGCCTTCCCATCAACGTGTTCGTGCAAATGCCAAGCTGCGTTCCAAGCGCGCCCGGACTGGAAAATCCCGGCGCTGCCATCACGCCTGAAGATGTGGCCCTTGCCATGACCTGGCCGAATATCATAGGCCTCGGCGAAATGATGAATTTCCCCGGCGTCGCGAACCGTGATCCAAAAATGCTGGCCGAAATTGCCGCGACCCAGGCGGCGGGGAAAGTCGTGGGTGGGCATTATGCTTCACCAGATTTAGGTGCCCCTTTCCACGCCTATGTCGCAGGTGGCCCTGCTGACGATCATGAAGGCACCACCGTCGATGACTGCGTAGCCCGCGTGCGCCAGGGCATGCGCGCCATGCTGCGATTGGGTTCCGCCTGGTATGATGTGGCGGCCCAGATCAAGGCCGTGACCGAACGCGGCATCGACAGCCGGAATATTATTCTGTGTACGGATGACTGCCATTCCGGAACGCTGGTCTATGAGGGCCATATGAACCGGGTTCTGCGCCATGCCATAGCCCAGGGCCTGAAGCCCATGACCGCCATCCAGATGGCAACCCTCAACACCGCCCAGCATTTCGGCCTCGAGCGCGAGCTGGGTTCCATCACGCCGGGCCGCCGGGCTGATGTGGTCATATCGTCAGACCTGATTTCGCTTCCCATTGAAATGGTCATCGCCCGTGGGCAAGTCATGGCTGAAAATGGCAAGCTCACCCGCGAGCCGCCAAAATTCAGTTATCCCGCAACCGCCCGAAATACCATGAATGTCGGCCGCAAGTTGAGTGACAGGGATTTTGAGATCGCTGCTCCGAAGGGCGCCAACAAGGTTGAAGCCCGCGTGATCGGCATTGTCGAAAATCAAGCCCCCACCAAGGCCCTGCAGCTGCCTTTGAATGTGAAATCGGGCCTTGTTGAAATGGATCGTGAAAGCGATGTCTGCCAGATTTCCATTGTCGAACGCCACCGCGCTTCCGGCTCCGTCGTCAATGCCTATGTGTCTGGCTTTGGCTATGATGTTGACTGCGCCATTGCCAGCACCGTGGCCCACGATAGCCACCACATCATCGTGGTCGGAACCAATCGCGCCGACATGGCGCAAGCCGTCAATGTCCTGAGTGAAATCGGTGGAGGCATTGTCGTCGTCAGCAAAGGAGAAGAACTCGCCCGCATTGAGCTGCCGATCGCCGGCCTGATGTCAATTGAACCAGCCGAGATTGTCGCCGCCAAAGCCGAAAAAATGGTGGCTGCGATGCGCGAATGTGGCTGCAATTTGAACAACGCCTACATGCAACACTCGCTACTGGCGCTGGTTGTCATCCCCGAACTTCGTATTTCCGATGTGGGGCTGATTGATGTCACGACTTTTGCAAAAGTCGATCTTTTCGTAAGTTCACATTGAGCAATCAGTCGTCCCTGTAAACCCGCTCGCGGCGCTCGTGGCGTTCTTGCGCTTCAATGGAAAGTGTGGCGATGGGGCGGGCATCCAGACGCTTCAGGCTGATGGGATCACCGGTCTCTTCGCAATAGCCATAGGAGCCATCATTGATCCGCTGCAAGGCTGCTTCTATTTTGGATATCAGCTTGCGCTGCCTGTCGCGCGCCCGAAGTTCAAGGGAACGGTCGGTCTCCGAGGAGGCCCTGTCTGCCAAGTCCGGCAACACATGATTCTCGTCCTGCAGGTGGGAAATAGTTTCCTTGCTTTCGCGCAAAAGCTCTTCTTTCCAGGCATTCAACTTATTGCGGAAGTAGGACGTCTGCCGTTCGTTCATGAACGGCTCACTGTCACTAGGCCTGTAATCAATTTCGACTAGCACATTCATAAAGAATCTCTCCAACCTACTGTCGCGGCGGCGCTTATAGCGAGCTTGGTCTGCTTCGACAATAGCCATGAAATTGTTAACTTTTTCTGATTCGGCGCGACTCCGTTCCATGGCCCTGATTTATGGCAATCGCGCAACGGCAAACCGGCTTGGGGGTCAGAAACCGGACGAACGGGCCTCGTCGATCCTGTCGCGAAGCTGCATCCACCAGTAGGACGCCTGCACCCCCAAACGCCCGGACTGACCCCCGGCCCAGGCGGGCCCATAGTGCGCAAAACGGCGGTATTCATCATCGCCCTGGGCAATAGCCGCAGCCAGGAGTTGGCCAGCCATTGCAGTGGTGTTCATGCCATGCCCGCCAAAAGCCGTGGCAAACCATTGGCCTTCCTTGTCCCTGCCGATAAGGGGCATTTTGTGCAGCGCATAGGCCATCAGCCCGGCCCAGGAATAGTCAATGCGGGGGTTTCCCAATTGCGGGAAAGTGGCAACCATATCCCGCTTCATCTGTTCAGCCAACCGGCCGGGCTCCGAGATTCGGGTCGTTATGTTGCCGCCCCATAGAATTCTGCCACCATCAATCAAGCGGTAGTAATTGCCCGCCCGCCGCGTATCAGCAACTGCCGCAGATGTGCGAATCGCATCCTGCTTTAGAGGTTCAGTCACTGCCACATAGGTTGCAACCGGCAACACAGCCCTGCCCGACACCGTATGGATAGTCCGGTCCAAGGATGACACACAATGAACCACATGGCGGGCGACAACTTCGCCGTCCCCCGTGCGAACCCGCCATTCTGCCCCTTGTTTCTGAACCGAGAGCGCTGCCGTATTTTCGTGTATGGTGGCGCCGCTGGCTTCAGCCTTCCCAGCCAGCATCAAGGCATAGCGCAGGGGATGAAAGTGCAGGGCTTGGGGGTTTGAGATGCTTTCAAAATAACGGCTCGAATTCAGCTTTTCCCGGGTTTGCTCTGCCGACAGGAACGTGAAGTTCTCATCATAGTCTCGCGCCATCATATCGCGATATTTTTGCAAATTCCCATTATCGCGATGGCGAAGGGCGACAATCCACCCATCTCCCATCTTGAGCGATGGGTCACCCTCGGCAATTTCACGCCGCACATATTCGCTGCCGCGCTTTGAAAGCGCATAAAGCCCGCGCGCCGCCTCAAGCCCCACGCGCTTCTGAATGTTTTCAATCCCCTGGGCGTACCCGTTTGAAACAAACCCGCCATTGCGTCCCGACGCGGCCCAGGCGACATTTTTTGCCTCAAGCAGCACCACATTAGCTCTCAACCGCGCCGATTCAAGCGCCACCGTCAGCCCTGCCAGCCCGCCGCCAATCACACAGATTTCAGCCTTTATGGCCCCACGCAAGGCTGGCCGCGGTGCCCCACGCGTTGCCGTGGCCTCATACCAGGTTGGAAAATCATTAACGCGCTGTGTCATTTTGAACTTTCGGTTATGTCGCCTCATCTATAGCAATACGGCCATTGCGCCAAATCCCCGAGATCGTATCTCACAGCAATTATGCGGTCCCCCGTTGCCCTTTCACCCCTGCTTCGGCTAATCACTTTCCATGCGCTTTCAATCCGCCGCGGAATTCCGCAAATTGCCCGCCAAAGCCGTGACCATTATGGGCATGTCGGGCGTTGGCAAAACCACGCTTGCCATCATGCTGCAGCAGAGCGGCTGGTTTCAGTATTCCGTCGATTACCGCATTGGCACCCGTTACATGGATGAGGCCATTGTGGATAATTTCAAGCGCGAGGCCATGAAGGTGCCGTTCCTGGCGGAGCTGCTGAAGTCCGATTCGATCTACATCCGCTCGAATATCACCTTTGACAATTTGAGCCCGCTGTCCACCTATCTGGGAAAACCCGGAAACCCTGCCCTGGGCGGCATATCCTTTGCCGAATACAAGCGCCGCCAAAGCCAGCACCGGGAGGCCGAAATCCGCGCCCTCCTCGATGTGCCCAATTTCATTGAGCGCGCCCGCGAAATCTACAGCTACAGGAATTTCGTCTGCGATTCCGGCGGCAGCCTGTGCGAAGTCGTCAACCCCGATGACCCCAATGACGCAGTCCTCAAAAGCCTCAGTGACAGCACGTTGCTGCTCTATATCGACGGCAATCCTGAACACACCAGAATGCTGGTTGATCGCTTCCGCAAATATCCAAAACCCATGTACTACCAGCCGGAATTTCTCGATCGGAAATGGGCCGAATACAAGGATCTCAAAAAAATTCGCAACGACGACGACATTGTGCCCGACGATTTTCTCGTCTGGGGCTTTGAGCAGCTGCTGCATCACCGCATTCCTGTCTACAAGAAAATCGCATCGAAATACGGCTATGAAGTGCGCATGGAAGATATACCGGCGATCAAGTCGGAGGATGACTTCATGGCGCTCGTTGGCTCCAAGATCGACAAGCGCTAGAGCCCATGCCCATCAAGATTCCCAATGATCTGCCAGCACGCCTCACGCTTGAAAAAGAAGGCGTTATGATCATGACCGAGGATACGGCGAGCCGTCAGGATATTAGGCCTCTGCGCATCGGCTTGCTCAACCTGATGCCCAACAAGATCCGGACCGAAACCCAGTTTGCCCGTCTCATCGGTGCAACACCCTTGCAGGTGGAACTGAGCCTGATCAAGATCACAAGGCATGTGTCCAAAAACACCTCCAACGATCACATGATCGCCTTCTACAATGATTGGGAAGGCATAAGGCACGAGAAGTTTGATGGCCTGATCGTAACCGGCGCACCCGTTGAATTGCTGGAATTTGAAGCCGTCACCTATTGGGACGAGTTGCAGCGAATTTATGACTGGACCCAAACCAATGTTCAATCAACCTTTAACATATGCTGGGGTGCCCAGGCCGCCCTGCACCATTTCCATGGCGTACCCAAGCATGCGTTGGCGAAAAAAGCATTCGGCGTTTACCGCCACAAGAACCTGAGCCCCGTCTCGCCCTATCTTCGCGGCTTTTCGGATGATTTTTCCATGCCCGTATCAAGGTGGACGGAAAACTGGCGTTCCGAGCTTCCCAAGGATCGTGGGCTCGAAGTTCTGATGGTGTCGGAAGAAGCGGGCCTCTGCTTCATCGCCGACAATCCCCACCGCCAGCTCTACATGTTCAACCATATAGAGTATGATACCAACACGCTGGGCGAGGAATATTTCCGCGACACCGAAGCCGGAAAAGCCATCTCCATGCCCGCCAATTATTTCCCCGGCGACAATCCCAAAAAGCCCCCCGAAAACCGTTGGCGCAGCCACGCCCACCTGCTGTTTGGCAACTGGATCAACGAAGTCTACCAATCAACGCCCTATGCTTTGGAAGATATCGGCAGAAGGCGGCGGGACTAAGTATTTCTTGCCATTGCGCGCCTCTCCCCCCAACTGTGGTTTTTTGTGGAGTGAAACAAAACGGTGAAATTTCGGGACGTTATAGATGCAGGGCGGATTGCTGCGGGCGGCCTGAAAGACTTCGCAGCAGGCCTGGTAAATCCCACCCTGCGCCTGGGTGTGACAGGATTATCGCAAGCGGGAAAGACTGTCTTTATTACCGCCCTTATCCATTCCCTCACCAAAAATGCGAGGTTGCCCCTGTTTGAGGCCCAGGCCAGTGGCCGCATAACCCGTGCCTATCTTGAACCCCAGCCCGATGATGATTTGCCACGCTTCGCCTACGAGAAACATCTCAACAGCCTGACATCCGAACAGCGCGTGTGGCCGGAAAGCACGCGGCGGATCAGCCAGCTCCGCTTGACCTTGGAATATGAGCCGCAGGGACTCATCGCCAGAAATTTTGGCAGGGGAAAGCTGCATGTTGATATTGTTGATTATCCAGGGGAATGGCTTCTTGATTTGCCGCTCATGCAGATGTCCTATCGTCAATGGGCCAAGGCAACCATCGAGGCCAGCCGTCAGGAGCCGCGCAACGCCCTTGCAAAAAACTGGCATCGCCACCTCGCGACACTGGATGCCAGTTCACAATCCAACGAGCTTGCGGCCGTCGAAGCCTCAAGCCTGTTCACAGCTTACCTCGCGAAGTGCCGTCACCAGGACGTGTCACTCTCCAGTCTGCCGCCGGGGCGATTCCTGGTGCCGGGCGATCTTGCGGGAACCCCGCTCCTTACCTTTGCACCGCTCGACATGACACCGGGTCAGCCATTGCCGCGCGGCTCTCTCGGCAACCTGATGCAGCGGCGTTATGATTCCTACGTTTCAAAAATTGTGCAGCCATTTTTCTTCGGCCATTTTGCCAGGCTTAACCGGCAAATAGTTCTGGTGGATGTCCTGTCTGCGCTGAACGCCGGCGCCGCAGCCGTGCAGGATTTAAGGACGGCGCTGACTCAGATCATGGTTTGCTTTCGCACCGGATCCAGCTCGCTTCTATCCGATATCTTCGGTCGCAGGATTGACCGTATTTTGTTTGCCGCGACCAAGGCCGACCTCCTGCACCAGACAAGCCACGACCGTCTTGAGGACATCTTGCGTCTGATTGTAGACGAGTCCAGCGCACAGGCCGAGTTTTCCGGTGCAAAAGTGGAGGTCGCCGCCATCGCGGCCATTCGCGCCACGCGCGAGGCCAAGGTGCAGCAGAAGAACGAAGAGCTCCTATGTATCGTTGGCACTCCCCAGAACGGGGAAATTATCGCAGGCAAGACCTTTGATGGCGAACGGGAAGCCGCGATATTTCCCGGGGATTTACCCGAAAATGCAAGCGATGCCCTGGATGGTACGATGCAGGGAAAGCTCAAGTTTGTGCGCTTTCGTCCACCACCCCGGGGTGACGCTGCTTTCCCGCACATCAGACTCGATCGTGCCTTGGAGTTTCTCCTGGGAGACCGTTTTCCATGATTGAGAACTACCGCAAACCGGCAGCTTTTGAACTGAACGATGACGAGGCGCCAAGATCTCCGCGGGCCAAAACAAAACAACGCGCATCCCACAACATAAAGTTTGAGGCTGATGTGCGGGACGGCGAAGTTGTTTGCCCGCCATCTGTTCCGCGCCCATCACCTCGAGGGTTTCGCTGGGGGTCTATTTTGCTCTCAGCCCTCGCAGCGCTGCTAAGTCTTTGGGCGGGATTTGCCGTAGTGACACTGGTTGAGGAGTTTTTTCAACGCTCGCAGGCGCTCGGATGGCTGGCCCTTGCCATTGCGGGCCTTGCTGGTTTCGCCGCCCTTGCCATCATCATTCGTGAAATCTGGGCATTGCTGCGTTTGAGGCGCATTGAGCACATCCAGACAGTTTCGGCGCGCGCCATAAATCTAGATGGGAAATCCGCCGCAGATGAAACCATCACAGCGCTTTCGGCAATCTATTCCAGAAGGCACGACGCATCATGGGGCTTGCGGTCCTTTGAGGAACATCGGAACGACATTATGGATCCCAAAGACCGCGTCAAGCTTTTCGACCG
>JANMHO010000142.1:0-15016 GCA_031375195.1 Rhodobiaceae bacterium | reverse complement strand
GGCCCCATGACTATTGCGTGCCTCTTGCGCAACACGGTGCGCGCCGCCTGCGCGCAAAGGGGAATTGCCATTCCAGAGATGTGAAGCGCAGCAATGGACCGCTGCAATTGCTTCAACGTGTTTGTTCAGCCGATGTTGGCTTTCAACTTCAGCCAGGCCGTCCGCACATTCTCCTTGACCTGCCCCCACTCGCTCGCGGCAACATCCCAGTTGACGATCGCGCGCGACGTGCTGGCGGTCGTGCCACTGGCCACCGTCGATGTTGCCATGGAATCGTGAGCGTAAACAACGGCTATGGTCAGCAAGCAGCCGAGAATCATTCCCAGAAAAGTTCGCATGATGATCGTCCTCCTTCATCCATAACGCGGTCAAGCCGGTTGGGTTCCATGCGGCGGCATCAGGATTTGAACCGGCTGCGCAGAAATACCTAGAATATCAGCGGCGTTTGAACGCAAAACTTGATGTACTGCGGCTTTTTCCCGCAACTCTATCGTTAACCGTTTGAGCGAACGAATTTGGCCCGGTACGCTCAAGCACCATTTGCGCCGTCCGGTCTCCATTCACCAGCCCGCCCCATTTTATGGTCATGACCAGCCGGTCGCCCTGCAGGCTTCCTTCAAGCTTCGCGGGGCCGGTCTTTGACCCGGTATAGGTGCCGACATATCTGTTTCCACCGGCATTTTTTATTGTAAGTCCCAACGCTTGGCGGAAAACAAGCATTCCACAGCTGCCGTTCATTGCAACTTGGGTCTCGGCTCCGGTGACCGCAAGCCGGCAATTGGCTGACACCTCGCCGAACTTGGTCACATACGCCTGGCCTGAACCTGACCAGCTTCCGGAAAGATCGTCAAAAAAGGAATTCGGAGCTGCATGGGCAGGCGAAATCAAGAGGGCGCTGGAAAGCGCCGTAACGAGAAAAACGTATTTCATTGGTGACTTCTCTGATGATGACATCGAGGTTCAACGGCTTTGCGGCACAATAGTTCCGTCGCCGGCGGACATCTGCGGATTGCACCTTCACCGATTTATCCGGCGTTATGGATCAAGCGCGCCAAGGCGCGGGCCGCCCGCGCGCAAAAGGGGATGACGATTCTGGGGATGTGGCGCACGGCAATGGGCTGCTGCTGTTGACCCTAAGCGGGCATTTTAGAGTGTTTTCGCATACGACGGCTTGGCGGACAGAGCGGACCTATGCGTTCATGCATTTGCATTTGTAAAGCGGGGCATGGCGGCCCATGGTTTAGGCCACAAGACAGCAATCGATGTGGATGGCCTATCTGGTTTCTCATTTTTGGTGAAAAGGTTGTTCCATGCTAGTCTTGCAACCAAAATGACCGGGAGGCAGCCATGGAGTCCGACAAATCCGCCGACACAGATTTCGTGAAATTCTGGAACTCCGTTCTTGAGCCAAAGTTCACAAAGTACCGACATATCCTTCAAGGCGGCCTGTCTCGACACTCCGCTGCAGTGTTGCCGAAATTGCCAATCAAAAAGGGAATGTCCGTGCTGGATGTCGGCTGTGGCTGGGGAGACATGTCGCTCCAGGTGGCAGAGGTTGTCGGACCCAAGGGGCGCGTCGTCGGCATTGATTGCGTCGAAGCCTTCCTAGAAGAGGCCAGGAAGGACGCTGCCGCAAAAGGGCTTTCAAACGTCCAGTTCTCCCGCGGTGATGCCGAAGTCGCGCTTCCCGAGAATGAGTTCGACTATGTGGTTGCGCGTTTTGGCACGATGTTCTTCACAAACCCTGTAGCTGCCCTGCGACGGATGCGTAAGGCGCTCAAGCCGGGAGGGCAGATTACCCATATCGTCTGGCGTCGGCGCGAAGACAATCCGGCATGGCAGGAAGCAAAGGATATCACCCTTCGGCATCTTCCGCCTCCGGGCGAAGACGCCGACACCTGTGGGCCTGGCCCGTTCTCGATGGGCAATCAAGAGATGGCGGGTCTGATGATGAAGAGCGCTGGTTATGAGGACGTCACTTTCACCCGTGTGGACGAAAAGATCATGATCGGCACAACCCCCGAAGAATGCATCGCATTCGCGTTGGCCATCGGTCCGGGGGGCGAGGTTTTCCGCGAGGCCGGTAAGGAGCTTGCCGAGGCCAAGCGTCCAGAGATAGAGAGCGAGATGCGTACCTTCTTCGAGAGCCAAGAACGGGACGAGAATGGCATCTGGGCACCCACCTCTTCGTGGGTGATATCCGCCCGCAATCCGGGTTGATCGCAATTTCGTACCGGCGCCACTGGTAGCCCTGTCAGAGGTCCAAGAGGGACAAAATGGAGTCCGCTTTGGGCTTGAAATAGCCGTTCGCCACAAGGTACTTGAACAGCCGCTCTTGGCCCAAAGCAGAACTACCAGGACAAGACGTGAGGTTGGCTTTTGCCGGCCAGCGGTTTTTTCATACCGGAATTTCAAACCGCTATGCCATCACGAAAATCGGCAACTGGACGCTCCCCTGATCCTGCCCTATTCTGTTGTTTGCGTGATCGGAGCGAGAGGTCATGGGTGCTTCATTGACTGTCCGGCTGTGTCTTGGACTTGCTCTTGCCGCAACAGTGGCAAGAGCTGACAATTCCCAATGGACAAGCAGCGACTATGTCGACCTGTATTTCCGCTACTACAATGGCCATGCGCCGCTCCCCCACCTGCGCGAAAAGGCGCAGAAGGCCCTGTTCAACCATCTCATTGATCCCGGCAGTATCAGCCGCATCGAAGCAGCGCCCGTCTCCACTGACGAGAAGCTCCGCCAGTTGCGGATTATCCTGGCGGTCCTCGGCGCCTACCGTGGCGCCTACAACGCGGCGGTGATTGTTGGCGAACCATTGGAGCAGGAACTGACCCTAGTTCAGGTTCACAGCCTTGAAGTTGCAGACGTCGTTGCCGGCTTGACGCAAAAGTCTGCCCATGATCCTGGCTCTCCGACCGCCTGGGCGACGCTGGTGGGGGGCGTCATCGAATCGGTGGGCGAAGGCGCCCGCTATTCACCTGCCCAAAGCGCCGTTATGGCGAACGCGGTCAGCCTGCATTATCCCGCCATCTCGGCGGTTCTACTGGAAGATGAACGCCGCCGCCTGCGCAAGCAGGTCCTGAACCTCGCAAATGCGGGCAATGATGCGGCCCTCCAGGAAGCCCTCACGCGGATGAAGCGCGCCGTGCTCAAATAGAAGCCGAATCGGCGCTTTTCATTCCGACAGACCATCGACGAGCGCTGCCGGCTTCTTGGGCGCCAACACGCTGTTGCTCCGGGTGAGCAGTGCTGCGACTTCATCCCAGCCCATTTGGGTGTTGAGCATGAGGCTCACGATATTAGCGCACCAGCCGGAGCTTGGCCACGATCTCATGGGAGACATCTGCCCGCCTGGATTTCATGCCGATCTGATGCAAGTTACGGTTTTGCCGCTTTCGCCCGCGCGATGCCTTCGAGGATCATTTCCTCGGCTTCAATCGCATTGCCCCAGCCGAGGACCTTGACCCATTTGCTGGGCTCGAGATCCTTGTAGTGGACGAAGAAATGCTCAATTTGCTGGATGGTGATTTCCGGCAGGTCGAGATAATTGTGGATGTTCTCGTAACGGCGCGTGAGGCGGGGAACGGGAACCGCGATGATTTTTTCGTCGCCGCCTGCCTCATCCTTCATCTTCAATACGCCCACGGGTCTGCAGGCCACAACAGCGCCCGGAATAATGCCGCGCTGGTTTGCGATCAACACGTCAACCGGATCGCCATCGCCTGAAAGCGTGTGGGGGACGAAGCCATAGTTTCCGGGATAGCGCATGGATGTGTAAAGAAAACGGTCCACCACAAGGGTTCCCGCCTCCTTGTCCATCTCATACTTGATGGGCTCGCCGCCAACCGGCACCTCAACGATAACGTTCACTTCCTTCGGTGGGTTATTGCCTATGGAAATTGCATCAATACGCATGGGGCTTTCCTCTGATTACGCTTCGTAGCATACTGTCCGCGATGAAACAGCCAGCATTTTTCATCATGTTCACCGGGTTGTTGATGCTTCAGGCTTCGGCACAGGTCAACAGTGTCTATTCGGATTTCGACCTCACGGCCTGCAAGGCGCTTGAAATTCACGAGAGCGAAGGCGAGGGCGGCGTCTGGCAGTGCGGTGGCATCAAGGGTTTTGATGTTCTCTATGTGGAGGGCGATCTGCGCGGGTTTATTGCCTTTGGGCCGGAAGCCCGCAGCCAGTGCTCAACCGCGCAAACATTCCGGGCCTTCAATTCGCCCGGCGCCAAGGTTGAATGGCGCATGGAGGGGGCCAAACCATTCGCCACCATCCTGCGCTGGTTCACGGACAATGGCTCGGGTGGGATGGAGGCCAGGCAGAATTGGCTGGTGGTGACCAAGCTCAATGGCAAAGACGCCTGCCGCACGGCCCTCATTGACACGACGCATCCGGACGCCAACCGGGTTGCGCGCGAGCTTGCCGATGGCGCTTCACGCCGTTTCAACTGCGAGAAGGACATGCCCCAGATTGTTTCCCGGCGCGCGATCAAGGCTGACGAGGTGATGTCGGGCGCGCCCTGCCCCGGCGGGCCTTACCGGGAGGAATAGCCTGATCTTCCGAGGTGACGCGGAAACTGCGATCTATCTCTTGTTGGCGCCGCTCGCCGGATCGAGCAGGCGGTGCAGATGCACGATGAAATAGCGCATCTGGGCATTGTCGATGGTTTCGCGGGCTTTTCCGAGCCAGGCCCGGTGGGCTTCGGCATAGTTGGGATAGAACCCAACAACATCCAGCTTGCTCAAATCCTTGAAATCGACCTCACGCACGTCATTCAACTCGCCGCCAAAAACCAGATGGACAAGCTGTTCCGGCATTTCATCATCCTCTTTCATAATTTCATGTTCCGGCAATCGTCAAGCCTTCAACCCGGCAGGTGGGCGCATTGGTTGAGGATTTGAATTCCAGGTCACTGGCGGGCTCCAGGGTCATGAACATGTCTTTCAGGTTTCCGGCAATCGTGATTTCGCTCACCGGATAAGCCAGCGCGCCGTTTTCAATCCAGTAGCCGGATGCGCCACGGCTGTAATCGCCGGTGATCATGTTGACGCTATTGCCTATGAGCTCGGTGATGAACAGGCCCTGCGTGATGGAGCCAATCATTTCTTCCGGTGTCAGGTGCCCCGGTTCCAGATGGAGATTAGACGTTGAAGGACCGGGGGGACTGCTGAGACCCCTTGCACCATTGCCGGTGGGCGTCAGCTTGAGTTGACGCGCCGCCCTGAGATCCAGCAGCCAGCCCTGCAGAATGCCGTCAGCCACAAGCTCGCGCCTGGAAGTGGCCAGGCCTTCGCCATCGAAGGGCCGTGAGCCCATCCCGCGCGGCCGCAGCGGATCATCCACAATGGCAATGCCCCTGGCAAAAATCCGCCGGCCCATGGAGGACTTCAAAAATCCGGTGCCACGCGCTATGGAAGCGCCATTGATGGCGCCTGCGAGATGTCCGATGAGGCTGGAGGCAACCCTGCGGTCATAAACCACCGGCACCGTTTGCGAGGAAACTTTCCGCGCGCCCAGCCGCTTGACTGCCCGCTCACCGGCGCTTTTGCCCACAAATTCAGGGGTTTTCAGATCGGAGAAATGAATGGCCGAGGAATAATCATAGTCCCGCTCCATGCCAGTGCCTTCACCGGCAATCGCAGAAACGCTGAGCGAGATTCCGGTGCGCCGATAGGCTTGGGCGAAGCCGTGGCTGGTCACCAGCGCAATCACACGCTCGGAAGCCGAAGCCCCAGCGCCACCGGATTTTGAAACGCCGGGCACGGCGCGCGCAGCATCTTCAACGGCCAGGCTGAGCGCTTTCAATTCATCGGACGCCGGCAGGTAATTCGAGACGAGATCAAGCGCTGGGATATTTTTGGCCAGAAGTTCCACCGGCGCCAGTCCGGCGAATTCATCAGGTGGCGTCTCGCGCGCCATGGCCACGGCCGTTTCGGCCAGGCGCTGCAGGGCTTCGGATGTAAACACACTTCCTGAAATCATCGCCGAGGACTGGCCGACAAAGACCCGGAGGCCAATGGCCCGGGCCTCGGTGCGCTCGAGTTTTTCGATTTGCCCTTCGCGCATTTCAATGTCGGTGCCTTGCGCGTCCATGGCCATGGCGTCAGCCCCGTCGGCATCCAGTTTTCTGGCGCGGGTGACAACGTCCTGGGCAAAGTTCAGAAGTTCATCGGTCATGCAAAACAATCCACAAGGAGAAATACGGAAACAGCCACGCCAAAGAGGCGATTGGATTTGAACAGCGCGAGCGCGCGCGCCGGACTGTTGAGTTCAAAACGTGAAACCTGCCAGTACCCGTGAATGGCAGCCAGGGCCACACCGATATGGGAGATGAAGCCCGTCCCCGCCAGCCAAAGTGCGGTATCAATCGCAATGAGGCTTGCCGCAAAAAATCCCGCGAGCCAAAGCCTGGTCTGGCCGCCAAATCGCAGCGCTGTTGATTTGACGCCGATCAGGGCATCATCCTCCCTGTCCTGATGGGCATAGATCGTATCGTAGGCCAATGTCCAGAAAATGCCGCCCACATAGAGTGCGATTGGCGGCCATGACAGCGCACCATGAACAGCGCTCCAGCCAACCAAGGCACCCCAGTTGAAAGCAAGGCCCAGCACCAGCTGCGGCCAGTGGGTAATGCGTTTCATGAAAGGATAGACCGCAACGATCAGCAGCGATGATGCGCCCAGCGCCATCGTAAAGCCATCGAACTGCAGCAGGATTGCGAGGCCCAGCAGGCCTTGAACCGCAAGGAATACGATGGCCTGCTTCACACTGACACGGCCCGATGGAATGGGCCGCGATTTTGTCCGGGCGACGAGGGCATCTATTTTCCGGTCGATGATGTCATTCAGCGTGCAGCCGGCGCCACGCATGACGACAGCGCCCGCAAAAAACAGGAAAGCAAACCACAAATTTGGAAATGTCCCTTCCGAGACATGGGCCAGCAGCAATCCCCACCAACACGGCAAAAGCAGCAGCCACCAGCCAATAGGCCGGTCAAGCCGCATCAACTGCGCATAGGGCAGCGCCCCTTGGGGCAAAATGCGTTCTACCCAGTTATCGGCTCCCGCATCGGCGATGTGGTGGCTGGCTTCGCTCATGGGCCTCGTGTTACATCAGACGGATTATGAAAACCACACCTCGTGTTCATATCGCTGAAAACCTGTCCGGGGCCGCCGAAATAGCCTTGGCGCGCGAGCAGGCGCATTACCTGACCGGTGTCTTGCGGCTGTCGGCTGGCGATGCGGTGAGGGTTTTCAACGGGCGGGACGGCGAATGGCTGGCCTACCTGGCCACCGTCACCAAAAAATCCGTGTCGTTCCGTTGCGAGCGGCTGGTGGCAGACGCAAAGCTTCCACCTGACATTGACTATGTTTTTGCCCCCCTCAAACATGCCCGGCTCGACTACATGGTTCAGAAGGCAACGGAACTGGGCGCAAGGCGCCTGCGCCCCGTCATCACCAATCGCACGGTGGCAGAGCGGGTCAATCTTGAACGAATGCGGGCCAACGTCGTCGAGGCCGCCGAGCAATGCAATCTGGTTCATGTGCCCGAGGTGATGGAGCCGGAAAAACTGGGCTACACAATCGCGAATTGGCAGCCGGGCCGATCACTGGTTTATTGCGATGAAACCTTGGGGGCGGTCAATCCCGCCCACAGCCTGAAAAGCTTGAAGACCCCAACCGCTGTTTTGGTGGGTCCGGAAGGCGGTTTCACTGATGAAGAAAAACAAATGCTGAAGTCCCAGGACTTTGTCATTCCAATATCCCTTGGCCCCCGCATCATGCGCGCCGATACGGCGGCGGTCGCGGTGTTGACGCTGGTCCAGGCCGCTGCTGGCGACTGGTAGAAATCTTTGTCTTGCCGGAAATTGCGTCACCTCCTACATCACTGAGCTTGGCGGCAACAAGGAAACATCCCGTGAGCGGACCTACCCCTGACAACGACGAAGCACGAACGCCAATCGAGACCAAGAACCAGCTTATTGAGGCATTGAGCAGCGGCTCGAAGCCCAAAGCCGAGTGGCGCATTGGCACCGAGCACGAGAAATTTCCTTTCTTAACCGATACGCTGGAGCCTGTGCCCTACGCGGGGCACCGCTCCATCCGGGCGCTTCTCGAGGGCCTGCGCGACCGCTTTGGCTGGACCGGTGTCTACGAGAAAGGCAATATAATCGCACTGAGCGACCCCAAGGGCATGGGCAGCGTGTCGCTGGAGCCCGGCGGGCAGTTTGAGCTATCGGGCGCCCCCCTCGAAACCATTCACGACACTTGTGAAGAGGTACACCAGCATCTGGTGCAGGTCCGTGAAATTGGCGATGGGCTGGGAATTGGATTTCTGGGACTGGGCGCTTCGCCCACCTGGTCGCGCGCCAAAACCCCGGTGATGCCGAAGGGCCGTTACAAGATCATGGCGCCTTACATGGACAGGGTCGGCCGCTTTGGCCGCGACATGATGTTTCGAACCTGCACAGTTCAGGTGAACCTGGACTTTGGCTCGGAAGCCGACATGGTGAAAAAACTCCGGGTGTCCCTCGCCTTGCAGCCCATCGCCACAGCGCTGTTCGCCAATTCACCCTTCCTGGATGGGAAGCCCAATGGCTTCCAGTCCTTTCGTTCAGAAGTGTGGACCGATACGGACAAGGCCCGCTCGGGCATGCTGCCCTTCGCTTTCGAGAATGGCATGGGCTTTGAACGCTACGTCGATTACGCTCTCGATGTGCCCATGTATTTCGTCATGCGGAACGGCGAGCACGTGAATGTGGCGGGTGAAAGCTTCCGCACATTTCTTGATGGAAAACTGCCGCAATTGCCCGGCGAAAAACCTGTCATAAAGGATTGGGCCGATCATCTCACGACGATTTTCCCGGAAGTGCGGTTGAAAAAATATCTCGAAATGCGGGGTGCTGATTCAGGACCGTGGCGGCGGCTCTGTGCGCTGCCAGCACTCTGGACCGGGGTTCTCTATGAGCAGGGCCCGCTTGATGCAGCGTGGGACTTGGTGAATGACTGGACCGCCGACGAACGCCAGGCTTTGCGCAACGCGGTTCCGCGGGAGGGCCTCAAGGCAATGATCCGCGGGCGGACAGTGCGGGATGTGGCCAGGGACATGCTCAGGCTTTCCCGCGCCGGACTGGAGCTGCGCGACAGCCAGGGGTGCAAGGGCAAAACCGAGGCTTCATTCCTCGATGTGCTGGATGAAACCGTCAATTCCGGCAAGACAGCGGCGGAAAACCTGCTCGATCTTTACCATGGCTCATGGAATGGCAGCATTGAGCGGGTATTTCGCGATTTTGCCTATTGAGGAGAATCATTTACCCTTGCAAAATCGAGAATGAATTCCCATCTGAAATCGCGTGTTTTGAACTTGAGGGAGACTGACGATGTTTGAAGGCCCCGGAATTTTTGTCCTAGTCGTTCTTGCCGTCGTTGTTTTCTACCTCCTGCGCGCCATCCGCATGGTGCCGCAAGGTTACAATTTCACCGTTGAAAGATTTGGCCGCTATGTCCGAACCCTGGGCCCGGGCCTTGGCCTGATCGTCCCGTTCATCGACCGCATTGGCGCCAAGATGAACATGATGGAACAGGTGATCCAGGTGCCAAGCCAGGAAGTCATCACCAAGGACAACGCCATGGTGACTGTGGATGGTGTGGCCTTCTACCAGGTCATGGACGCGCCAAAGGCCACCTATGAAGTGACCGGCCTCGAGAACGCCATCATCAACATGGTGATGACCAACATCCGCACGGTCATGGGGTCCATGGAGCTCGATAGTTTGCTGTCGCAGCGCGACGATATCAATCACAAACTGCTGGGCGTGGTTGATCAGGCCACCAATCCCTGGGGCGTGAAGATGACCCGCATCGAAATCAAGGACATCAATCCGCCGCGTGACCTGGTGGATTCCATGGGCCGCCAGATGAAGGCCGAACGCGAAAAACGCGCCTCAATTCTGGAAGCCGAAGGCCTGCGCCAGGCCGCGATTTTGAAAGCTGAAGGTGAAAAGCAATCGGTGGTGCTGCAAGCGGAAGGCCGCCGCGAGGCCGCCTTCAAGGACGCCGAAGCCCGCGAACGCGCGGCGGAAGCCGAAGCCAAAGCCACCGAGCTGGTGAGCACCGCGATAGCCAATGGCGATGTGCAGGCCATCAATTATTTCGTCGCCAACAACTACATCAAAGCGCTCGAAGCCCTGGCCCAGTCGCCCAACCAGAAGATCCTGATGATGCCGCTGGACGCAACCTCCATTCTGGGCTCCATCGGCGGCATCGCCGAAATCGCCCGCGAGGCCTTTGGCAATTCCCCTGATGACCCGCCACGCCGCCGCGGCGGCGGCGTTCCAAACATCGCCAAGTTATAGCGGAGATGCTCTGATGCAAGACATGCTCTCCGCGCTTGGTCCCTGGGCTTGGTGGATAGCCGCTGCTGTTCTGTTGTTCATGGAACTGGTGGCCCCCGGCGTTTTCCTCATGTGGCTCGCTTTCGCCGCAGCCTCCGTCGGCATTATCGACTATTTCACCGATCTGAGCTGGCAAATCGAAACGGCGCTGTTTGCGGCCTTCTCGATTGCCTTTGTCTATGTCGCCCGCCCATTCTATTCGAAAAGCAAATTGCCAAGCAGCGACCAGCCCAATCTCAACCAGCGCATTTATGGCTTTGTTGGCAACACCTACACGCTGACCGAGGCGATCACCGATGGCCAGGGCAAACTCAACATTGATGGCGCGCGCTGGGACCTGCTGGGGCCGGACCTGGCCGCGGGAACCCATGTGCGTGTCACCGCGGTGGAGGGCATGAAACTGAGGGTAGGCAAAGCTTAACTCACGCCAATCCGCAGCAAATCATGGATGTGAATGAGGCCCACGGGCCTGTGCCCATCATCGATAACAAAAATGCTTGTGATGCTAGCCGAGTTCAAAATCTCCAGGGCTTCGCTCGTCAGAGCTTCGGGCAAAATTGTCTTTGGCGTTTTGGTCATGACTTCGCCAACCTGCAGATTGAGCAGATCATGGCGCATATGGCGGCGCAGATCGCCGTCAGTAAGGATGCCAATCAGCTTCCCGCGCGGATCAACCAGCCCGAGGCAGCCACAGGATTTCTCTGTCATGATGACCAAGGCTTCGGACATTTTCAGGTCAGGAGCGGCCAGGGGCAAAGCCTGCCCTTTGCGCATCACGTCAGAAACATGTTTCAATTGCGCGCCAAGCTTTCCGCCTGGATGAAATTCCTGAAAATTCTTCGCCGTGAATCCCTTTTCCTCAAGCAGGGCGATGGCCAACGCGTCTCCCAATGCCAATTGCAGCAAGGTTGATGTTGTGGGGGCCAGGCCATTTGGACAGGCCTCGCGGGCCTGGGGCAATTCAAGAACAATATCAGCCGCCTTGCCCAAGGCGCTGTCTGCACGCGCCGTGATCGCAATGAGCGATACGGAAAAACGCCGGGTATAATTGAGAATAGCGCTGAGCTCGGCCGATTCACCGGAGTTCGAAAGCACCACCACCACATCCTGCGCCGTGATCATGCCAAGGTCGCCATGGCTTGCCTCGGCGGGGTGAACGAACATGGCAGGTGTCCCGGTGGAAGCCAAAGTGGAGGCAATCTTGCGGCCAACGTGGCCACTTTTTCCCATACCCGAAACGATGACCCGGCCCTTGGAAGCAGCAATCATCCCAACAGCTTCGGCGATAGCTCCCCCCAAATCACCCGCAAGTGCCGCAATGAGATCGCCCATTCCCTGGATTTCTGTTTCAAGGGCGCGGCGAGCGGAATTCAGTCTTGCGATGGGAAGTGTGTCCATGCTTGCGAAAATAGGCTGGCATTGCCGAAAAGGAAAGGGTGCTTGACCGGCCCGATTCAAGTCGCAATTTCCGGCTTTTATGATTTCCTGCTAAACAGTGGTTCTGCTATTGAATCACTGGCGATATGTGGAAGGGCAAATGTTGAAAAAATTCTTGAGTCTTTGGATTGTTGCAATACCGCTGTTTGCGGGACCCGCTGAAGCGGATGCAAAGTTTGAAGCCTTTATTCAGGGCATCTGGCCGCGCGCCAAGGCCGCTGGAATTCCGCGCGAGCTTTTTGACGCGGCCTTCTCCGGTGTCACCGAGCCTGATCCTGCCGTCTTGAAACTGGCCTCAACCCAGCCGGAATTCACCTCAACCACATCGGCCTATCTCGGCAAGGCGGTTACCCCCATCCGCATTGACACTGGCCAGCAATTAAGGGCCAGCGAGGCCGCCTTGCTTTCAGCCATTGAGAAAAAATATGGCGTGGATCGCCATATTCTCCTGGGCATCTGGGGCATGGAATCGAACTTCGGCAAAGATATAGGCTCCATGGGCGTCATGCGCTCGCTAGCCACCCTTTCCTACGCTGGCCGCAAAAAAAAATATGCCAATGAGCAAATCATCGCGGCGCTGAAAATTCTGAAACGCGGCATGCGCTCGCCGCGCAATTTTACCGGCTCCTGGGCCGCCGCCATGGGCCACACGCAGTTTATTCCAACCTCATACTTGTCCTATGCGGTTGACTGGACCGGGGATGGCCAAAAAGACATCTGGGGTTCGAAAGAAGATGCCCTGGCCTCCACCGCCAATTATTTGGCCAAGGCAGGATGGAAATCCGATCGCCCCTGGGGCTGGGAGGTTTCACTCCCCCAAGGCTTCAACAAGGCCTTGATTGGCCGAACCAAATGGCGGGCCGTGGCTGAATGGATGAAGCTGGGCATCACACCCGCAAACGGCGGCAATTTCAATGCGCCGCAGGCGGATGCCTTTGTGATGATCCCGCAAGGTGTTGACGGCCCGGCATTCCTGGTCACCAAAAACTTTCAGGCCATCATGGCCTATAATTTTTCCCATTCCTACGCCATTGCCGTGGGGCACCTGGGCGATCGCATCAGGGGTGCCGGGCCTTTTGTTGGCAAATGGCCGGATATCAATTATGATTTAAGTTTCGCCCAGCGGGTGGAGCTGCAGAAGCGGCTGAGCCGCCTGGGCTTTGAAACCGGCGGCAATGATGGCCGCTTTGGCGCCCGGACATATGAAGCCATCATCGCCTATCAGAAGAGTGTTGGCCTGCCGCTTGACGGCAGGCCCAGCGCCAAGCTGCTTGAGCGGCTGCAAGGCGCAGGATAAATAGCGAAATGCTGTCACGGTTTGCCATGGCGTTGTTGGTTGTCCTGTTGAACTGCCCGCTGTCGCAGGCCCAAACGATTGCCGAAGAACCCATCATGGGCTCCCAATCGATCGAAGAACTCATCCAGCAATCCGCCGATGAGGCCTATCGCATTCTGGTGATTGGCGATGCGCTGGCGGGAGGCCTGGGCGCTGGCCTTACCCGCATGGCCGAGGCCGATCCAAGGTTCGAAGTCGTCAACCGCTTTCAGGAAACGTCCGGCATCGCACGCCCCGAAGTCTATGATTGGGCCGCAAGCCTGCCGAATATCATGGAGGGCAAGGAATTCAGCGCCGTCGTTGTGCTTATGGGCATCAACGACCGCCAAAGCATCCGCAGCGGCGAGTTCAAGTTTGAGTTCAATTCACCCGAATGGCAGGCGGCCTACAAGACCAGGACCGCTGGCTTGCTGGACGTATTGAAGTCAGCGGGCGTAAAGGTTTTCTGGATCGCCATTCCACCCATGGGCGACGCGCTTTACGAGCGCGACATGCAGATTCTGGCATCCATCCAAAAGACGGAAGTCCTGGGCAAGGGGGCTTCCTATGTGGATTTACGCGCGCGTTTTCTCAACCCGGACGGCACCTACACGGATACTGGCCCCGATGACACTGGTGAAGTTCGAAAGCTTCGCGCCCGCGACGGCGTGGCGTTTTTGAAGCAAGGCAATTCCCGCTTTGGCCAGCTCCTGCTGGCTGAGATCAAGCGTGAAATGGAAACCAAGCCACTGCAGGGCTCGCTTCAACCAACACCCGCAGCGCCGGCGGTTGCGGCTGAGACCGTTCCCCTCTTTGGCCAACTCACCATTGACGGGGCGCCTGCAACTTTCGAACCCGACAAAATCAAAATCGCCGAAGCTTTGCGCGCCCAGGCCATGGTCGCCATCAACGGCAGGATCACCCGCACCGACATTGTGCCGGGAAGCAGCGCTGAGAGGCTTTTTGTGGCTGGCGAAGCACCGCCAGCGCCCGCCGGACGGTTTGATGATTTTACTTTTGTGAAGCCTGCGGAATAATCAGCGCGGCAGCGTCGTTTCGCCCATGAGGAACTCATCAACGGCGCGCGCCGCCTGCCTGCCTTCGCGAATGGCCCACACCACCAGCGATTGGCCGCGCCGCATATCGCCGGCGGAAAACACCTTTGGCAGACTGGATTTATAATTCAGCATATTGGCTTCAACATTGCTGCGGCCATCCAGCTTCACTCCCAATGAGTCCAGCATGCCGTCCTTCACCGGACCCAGAAAGCCCATGGCAAGCAGCACAAGGTCAGCCTTGAGTTCAAACTCACTGCCAGCGATGGGCTGCATCTTTGTGTCGACTTTGACACAGTGAAGTTTTTTGACTTCGCCATTTTCGCCTGAGAAGGACCTGGTGACGACGGAGAAATCCCGCGCTGCCCCTTCCTGCTGGCTCGATGATGTGCGGAACTTGAGCGGCCAATCGGGCCACACCAGAGACTTGTTTTCCTTTTCCGGCGGCTGCGGCATGATTTCAAGCTGGGTGACGGACAAAGCACCCTGCCGGTGCGATGTGCCGATGCAGTCAGATCCCGTGTCACCGCCGCCAATCACAATCACATGCTTGCCACCAGCCAGAATGGGCTTGTTATCGAGGGGAGATTCCTTTGAGACACGGCGGTTCTGCTGCGGCAGGAAATCCATGGCCGGGTGGATGCCTGAAAGCTCCCGGCCTGGGACCGGAAGGTCGCGCGGCTTCTCAGCCCCACCTGTCAGCAGCACCGCATCAAAACTGTCCACCAGTTGCCTGGCATCCTGGGTCACGCCGATGTGCGCCTCATAGTGGAATGTCACACCTTCGGTTTCCATCTGGG
>JANMHO010000141.1:0-5759 GCA_031375195.1 Rhodobiaceae bacterium | reverse complement strand
AGACATAAGCGGATGGAAACCCCCACGACACGGAAACCCCCATGCAGTCCTTTACCCTTTCCCGCCTTCCTGAAATCATCTTTGGGGCAGGGCGCATTGCTGATCTTGCCGGCAAGGTCGAGGCCCTCGCCGGGAAGGGTGCCGCCGTCCTTGTCGTGGCCGATCCCATGCTCAACACGCTCGGCATAACCGGGCGGGCGCTGGAAAGCCTGAAAGCCGCCGGACTGGAAGCCCAGGTTTTTGATGGCTTGAAGGGCGAACCAAAGCTGGCCGACATCGATGCCGCAACGAAATTGGCGCGCGCAATGGAGGCAAAAACCATCGTTGGCATTGGCGGTGGCTCCGCTCTCGACATGGCGAAGCTTGTGGCCGCCTGCGCCGCCTCGGGCCTCAGCGCACAAGCCTATCAATTATGTGAAACGCCACTGCCCAAGAATGCGCTGCCGCTCATCGCCGTTCCGACAACGGCGGGAACCGGTTCGGAAGTGACGCGCACGGCGGTTTTTGCCAATGCGGCGAAAATAAAGGTGTGGGCCTGGGGTGAGGAAATCAAGCCGCGAGTGGCCATCCTCGATCCTGAACTGACGGTCGCTGTTCCACCACAAGTCACTGCTGCCACAGGCCTTGATGCCCTGGTTCACGCCATCGAAGCCGCGACCAACAGGCACCGCACGGACGGCAATGATCTCTACGCTCTGAAGGCCGTTTCATTGATCACGGAAAATCTAGAGAGAGCTATCAACACCCCGGACAATCTGGAGGCTCGCGGGGCTATGCTGCTCGGCTCATGCTACGCCGGCATTGCGATCGACAACTGCGGAACCGCATTGGCCCACAACATTTCCCACGCCCTGGCCGATCTCGCTCCCATCCCCCATGGCCGCGCCACGGGCCTTGCCATGCTGGCTACAATGGAATGGGTGTCCCTTGGCAACACCAGTGCTTTTGCCAGGGTCGCAACCGCCATGGGCGCGGGCGACGCTGTCAACGCCTATGAGAAGCTCGTGCGCGCTACTGGCTTGAAAATATCCCTCGAAGGTGATGGACTGGACCTAGCAAGGCCGGAATTGCTGGCCAAGCATATGGCATCGCCCGCCAATGCATCCATGCGGAAATCCACCGCCCGCTATCCCGAAGACGGCGAATTGCTTGAATTGGCCCGGGCCGTCTACGCCTTGCACTAACTTGATTTTCGCCGACGCGCCATTATGGTGCGGCCCATGAATCATGATTTGTTTGAAGATGCGCGCTGGGCCATCAGCGCCATCGCGCGTGGTTTGAACGCCATCGGCGGTCCCGCTGCCGAACAAGTTTTGCGCCGGCTGGCCGAGCAGGATTTGACGATGAAGGATTTCGTTGAGCGGCGCCCGGTCAGCATCGATGTCACGCGCTACTTCGCTCAGACGATCGCCGAGACAATGATGTATGATTCCGTTGTGGCAGCAGCCCTCGCCTCCCTCGATGGGCATCTGAAGTGGTGCCAGTCGTCAGCCTATACGGATGAAATTCTGGGCGAGGGATTTTTGCAGAACTATGGCTGGTGCGAAATCATCGGGCCCAAAGGATTTTTCAAGGGCGATGATTTCCTGCTCGGAATTTTGATGCTGGGGCCAAATCGCCATTACAAGGATCATTATCATCCAGCGCCAGAACTCTACTGGCCTCTCACCGGCCCAACTCTTTGGAAGCAGGGTCAGGGTGAGTTTGAATTAAAACAGGCTGGCGAAATCATCTGGCATCCAGCCCATGTGGCGCACGCAACCAAATCCAATGCCAGGCCGCTGCTGGCGGTGTGGAGCTGGACGCGGGACACGGATACTCCGGCGAGATTGGTCGAAACGTGAGCATTCTCAAATTCGCGGTGCTATTGGTTGTGGCGATTTACGGCGCGGTTTTGCTTGGCATGTATGCCTTCCAGCGAAACCTGCAGTACCATCCTGCGAACAAGGGTCTTACGCCAGAGAGTGTTGGAATTTCTGGCGCGAGCGTCGAGACACTTCTCACACCCGACGGCGAAAGGATTGCTGTTTGGTATGCCCCGGCAAGGGCAGGAAAGCCGACGATCCTTTATTTTCATGGCAATGCTGGCGAGATTGGCGACAGGCCCTTGCGATTTAACCACTATCAGTCCCATGGGTTCGGCGTAGCCTATGTTTCTTACCGTGGTTATGGTGGAAGCACAGGCGCGATGTCGGAGCAGGGCCTGATCGTTGATGCGACAACTGCCTATGAATGGCTGGTCGCCAAAGCCATTGATCCAAAAATGATTGTGCTGGTGGGCGAGTCACTTGGCACGGGTGTTGCCGTGCAGCTTGCCGCCAGGTACACTGTTGGCGCGGTGGCGCTTGAAGCGCCCTATACTTCAACAGCCGACATCGCCGCCAATATCTATTGGTGGCTGCCAGTAAGGCTTCTGATGAAGGATCAATTCAAATCGATTAACCATATCGCAGCAGTGAAAGCGCCATTGTTGGTCACTCACGGCGATCAAGACACCTTGATACCTATAGAATTTGGCAAGCTGCTTTTCCTGGCGGCCAACCAACCCAAAGAAATGTATATAGTCGAGGGCTTTGGTCACGATGCTTTGTTTCAAGAATCCACGTGGGCAAGGGAGATCGAGTTCTTTGAGCGGATGCTGAGAAAATAGATTCTTTGCTGACGATGTGATGAACCCGGAGTGAATAGCCGTTCCGGCGATGTTGGGCCGTGTTACGTCACGTTGGGACTCAAGGAAGCTAATCTCCGAGTTCAAACTGAAATGCAACTTCAATCAAGGGCGGGAAACACCATGAAGGGGAAGTGGTTGTGGAAAACCAGCAGCCGGCGCCCGGTGAGTCAGCAGGAGTTTTGTTGCGCCGCCGGGCGGCTGAGGGCACCCTCAATACCCCGGCGGCGGAACAAAACCCGCATATTCCTTTTCCAGCAGCTCGGCAAAGCGCAAGCTCGTGTAATCCCCATACTGCCGTGTGATGATCTGCACTCCAGATGGTAGGCCCTGCGGCGTGAGGCCCAGCGGCGCAACGGTTGATGGCAGGTAGAAATTGCACGAATATCCCGCCCAGAAACGCTGATCAATGGTGGACACGCGCTTGCCGTTCACATCGATGAACCGTTCATGTCGCTCTCCGACCTGGTCATGCGGGAAGGCCGCGGAGGCGGCGGCGGGGCACAGCAGCACGTCCCAGTCGTTGAAAAACTGGTCCCACAGCAACCGCATTTCATGGCGCCGCTCGCTGGTGCGCAGCCAGTCCCTGTGGGATAGGGCAAAGGCCCGCGTCATCATGGCCACATAGGATTTGTCATCAGGGGCAAGTGTTTTGGATTTGCTGACGCTGGATTCATAATCCGCGTCGGACATCTTGCGGGTAGCTGTGGCGCGCAAAAGGGTGATGAAGTTTTCGTAGGCCTCTTCGTCGCCAAATGCTGGCCGCGCCTCCAGGGATATTTTTTTCACGCGTCGCCTGAGAAAATCGGCAAGTTCACTGATTTTGTCCTGCACTGGCTGGTCAACTTCACTCACAGTGCTGTTCAACTTTACTGCCACGCGGAATTCCTTCAGGTTCTTTTGCGTGGCAGCAGGCAGCGCCACATTCAAGCCGCGCGCTTCTACACCATTTGTTCCAGCTAAAATCCTCATCATGGCTGAGAGATCGCGGGCCGACCGCGCCAAGGGACCAGCCACCGTAATGTCACTCGGCATCACCGTGCCAGGCAGCATATGGCCCGCGTAAGGTACGACACCATAGGTCGGCTTGTGGCCGTAGACGCCGCAATAATGGGCGGGGTTGCGGATTGAGGCCCCAATATCGGAGCCGATTTCCAGCGCGCTCATGCCTGTGGCAAGGGCAACGGCTGACCCGCCCGATGAGCCACCGGGCGAGCGCGTCACATCCCATGGATTGTTCGTGGTGCCATAAACTTCATTGAAGCTCTGCCAATCCGTCAGCATCAATGGCACATTGGTCTTGCCATAGATCACGGCGCCCGCATCGGTCAGCCGCGAAATAGCAGCAGCGTCGGATGCCGCGATATTTTCCTTGAATGCGGGCGAGCCCCAGGTTGAAGGCGTGCCTTTCCAGTCGAATGATTCCTTGGCCGTCATTGGAACACCATCGAAGGGGCCAATTGGCGCGCCTTTTTTCAGGCGCTTGTCGGAAGCGGTTGCCGCCCGCTTTGCCCTTGCGATATCAGTCACAACCACAGCGTTCAGGGCATCATTGTGCTTGGCGTATTGGTTCAGGCAATTTTCCAGAAGTTCAACCGCCGATGCTTTCCGTGCGCGCAGCAGCCGCGCCATTTCCAGTGCTGAACGATAGTGCAGGGCGGGCATTGCAGAGACCTCTTCGAAAATCGTGCATATCTGCCATGTTACCCAAAGCTGCGGACAAGTACAGCGCTCGCGTGTAAGGCAATCCGCCATGGAAAAGCAGCGGGTGCTACAGGGGTATATTTATGCAGGCGCAGGTGCTGCGCTGTTTTCCACCAAGGCCATATTCATCAAGCTGGCCTACATGGAAGAAGCCAATGCCGCATTGCTGCTGGCATTGCGCATGGCGATGGCCCTGCCATTCTTTTTGGCGGTGGGGATTTACGCCGTTTATCAGCTGCGCAGAAATGGCAGGGCGCTGCCGGGTTGGGGATTGGCACTCCGCGCCCTGTTCACCGGCATTGTTGGCTATTACATTTCGTCGCTCCTTGACTTTGAAGGCCTGGTCTACATCTCTGCCCAGTTGGAGCGCCTGCTGTTGTTCACCTATCCAATCTTCGTGATGTTCCTTGGCTGGATGTTTTTCGGCGCGAAGCTGCGCGGCCTTGGGATTCTTGCAGCGGCGATCACCTACGCGGGTCTCGTTGTTGTGTTCTTGACCGATCTACCGACAGGCGGCATGGCAACCATCATCGGCACGGCTCTGGTGCTGGGTTGCGCCTTCACGTTTGCTGTCTACCAGCTGCTGGCCAAGAATTTTATCACAGCCATGGGCAGCGCGCTCTTTACCTCCATTGCGCTGTCGGGATCAGCCTTCGCCTGCATTGCCCACTACGTCGTCAGCAGCCAGAGTTTTGACTTTTCGTCATCTCCAAAGTTTTTCTGGCTGGCGGCGGGCATAGCTTTTTTCGCGACAGTGCTGCCATCATTTCTGGTGAACGCAGGCCTCTCTCGCATCAGCCCCCAATCCACCTCCATGATAGCCACGATTTCGCCATTGATCACGATTGCCCTGGCCGTCTGGATTCTTGGCGAGCCCTTCACGCTGGCCGACGCTATAGGCTCCGCCATGGTGATCGCCGGTGTGGCCCTCTACGCCCTGACAGACCGCAAGCCTACCATTCCAGCAGAAGGAACTTAGCTCTATGGCGCCACGTCAACTTTGGTGTCATGCCGCGCTCCTTAGCTCACGCCATCGGGCAGAACTTCCTTGCGTTTGGCCATGAAGGCCTGAAGCTGCTCATCAAGACTTGATTCCAACGTCGGTGCTTCGTAATCCGCCAGCATCTTTTTCCATGTGGCGTTGGCGCGGACTGACTGGTCCTTCTCGCCGTCGTCGCGCCATTGTTCGTAGGAGTTGTTGTCGGTGATGCCGGAGCGCCAGAAGGCAGTTTCGAAATTCTTCTGGGTATGGGCGCAGCCAAGGTAATGGGAGCCCGGCCCCACTTCGCGAATGGCTTCAAGCGCCTGGCCGTTTTCCGAGAAATCCACACCCTCGGCAAAGCGCTGGAACATGCTGAGTTGGTCGGCGTCGATGATGAATTTTTCG
>JANMHO010000125.1:0-9097 GCA_031375195.1 Rhodobiaceae bacterium | reverse complement strand
TGCTCAAACGCCTTGGCCAGGTCTGGCGTGGCCTGCTTGCGGTAAGAGTAAGCCAGCAGGTTGTGTGCATCAGCATTGCCGGGCTGGTCTTTGACGGCCTGGGTTAGCTCTGTTACTGACTTTTTCCAGTCCTTGGCCTTGATGGCATCACGCGCACCCTGTTCGGATGCCTTGAGAATATGATCGGCAAGGGATTCAAGGCTCGTGAGCTTGAACTCGGTCATCATGTCCACCAGCCTTCGTGCACCGGTATCATTGGCGCTGACCAGGGACAACAGGTCACCCCGCACTTCCACCGGGTTGCGGGAATTGGCAAGAATGACGGCGAGGAGTTCTTCGTTGATCTTGCCTTCTTTCCGCATTTTCAAATGGGGAATGAGGGTTCCCTCTTCATAGGACGAGTTGGCCTTTGCTGACATGCCAACACCACCCACATCGATGACGTGGCAGGTGGACGCAAAGAAGGCCACCAGCTTTTTGCCGAGGAACACCGGAGTCATCATCACGTAATCAAACAGATGGCCGGTGCCGAGCCATGGGTCGTTGGTCACATAGACATCGCCGGGCTTCATGGTGGATTGCGGGAAGTGTTTGAAGAAGTGGCCGACGGCGGTGGCCATGGTGTTGACGTGACCCGGCGTTCCGGTCATGGCCTGGGCGATCATGTGGCCATCGGCGTTGTAGACACCGGCGGAGAGATCGCCTGCTTCACGGGTGATGGTGCCGAAGGCGGTGCGCAGCAGGGATTGGGCCTGTTCTTCGACGACAGCGATGAGGCGGTTCCACATCACCTGGGTGCGAATGGCTTCGAGGGCCTTCCTGCTCATTTCACACTCTCCAGGATGATGTAACCCAGGCGGTTGATTGTTGCGTTGAAATTGGCGCCGACGATGGTTGAGGTTTCGTCTTCGGCGATGATGGCGGGGCCCTTGAAATTTGCGCCGGGTTTGAGATCGAAGCGCCAATAGACGGGAGCCATGATCCGCTTGCCGAGGGCCGGATCGTAAATCAGGCGTTTACCCCTGGGTTTCGGTGTTGATTTGGCGGATGATTTTTGCGCCGGTTTTGGTTTTTTTGTTTGGGATGAAACAGTGACCGACCAAGTGATGGCTTCGGCTTCCTGGTTTAGAATGCGCAGGCCATAGACCTGCTCGTATTGATTTTCGAAAAGCGCCTTGAGTTTCCTGCCATCGCCATCGTTGAGTTTTTTCACCGGAACGGCGACGCGGATTTCATGGCCCTGGCCCACGTAGCGGCAATCGGCGATGATTTGTGTGGTAATTTTGGCTTTGCCAATTGCTGGAGCTACAACAGCGCCAGCATCTTCAGTCATTTGCCGCAGAAGCCTGTTCACCGCCGCCGCATTGAATTTATCGAATGGCACTGCGGCGCTGCGGGTAATCTCATAGGCAATGGGCGCCCTCAAAAATCCGATGGCGGAACCAACCCCTGCGCCCCTGGGGATGATGATGGTTTTCACGCCTATCTTTTCCGCCAGCCTGCAGGCGTGAAGCGGTGCGCCGCCGCCGAAGGCGATCATGGTGCAGGCGGCGATGTCGCGGCCTCGTTCAATCGCGTGAACGCGCGCGGCATTGGCCATGTTTTCCTCGACGATCTCGGTGACGCCGGCCGCCGGCCAGAAACTTTCGAGTTTCAATGGAGCGCCAATGGCTTTATGCAAGGCCGCAATGGCTGCTGTTTCATCGAGCTTGATTTTGCCGCCGGCGAAATAGGCGGGATCGATTTTGCCCAGCGCCAGGTTGGCATCCGTCACGGCGGGTTCAGTGCCGCCCAGGCCATAGCACACGGGGCCGGGGGTTGAGCCCGCGCTGTCCGGCCCCACGGTGATGCGGTTCAATTTATCAACACGCGCGATGGAGCCGCCGCCCGCGCCAATTTCCACCATTTCAATGACGGGGATGCGGACAGGAATGCCGGAGCCCTTCATATCGCGATAGGCCCTGGCGATTTCAAATTTGCGGGCGCGCCCGGGTTCGCCATTCCTGAGGAGGCAGATTTTGGCAGTGGTGCCGCCCATGTCGAAGGAGAGCACTTCGGGCAAATCACATTCAGTGGCAATTTCGGAGGCCAGAATAGCGCCGCCTGCGGGGCCTGATTCAACCAGTCTTATCGGGAAGCGGACGGCGGTTTCCAATGTGGTCAAGCCGCCGCCGGACATCATGAGAAACAGGGGGCAATCCAGGCCCAGGTGTTTCAGCTCATCTTTCAGACGCAGCAAATATCCCGCCATGCGGGGCCGGACATAGGCATTGGCGACAACCGTGGAAAACCGCTCGAATTCGCGGATTTCCGGGGCCACTTCGCTGGATATGCAGATGGTCACATCTTTCGGAAGGGCGGCGCTTAGAACCTCGCGAACGCGGCGTTCATGGGCGTCATGGGCATAGGCATGGAGGAAACCGATGGCCACGGCTTTGACATTTTCGTTGCGAAGTTCTCCCGCCAAATCTTGCAAGGACGATTCAGCGAGCGGCGTAAGAACATCGCCATCGGCGGAAAGCCGCTCTTCAACGGTGTAGCGCAGGGCGCGGGGAACGAGGGGAACGGCGCGGTCGATCATCAGGTCGTAATGGTCGAAGCGCTTTTCATAACCCTGTTCCAGAATATCGCGGAAGCCTTTGGTGGTGATGAAAGCGGTCCTGGCTCCCTTTCTTTCAATGAGGGCGTTGGTGGCGAGTGTCGTGCCGTGGATGAAAACGCCAACATCTTCCGGGCTCACGCCAGACTGCGCAAGCACGATGCGCATGCCCTCGATGACACCAAGCTCTGGCGCTTCGGTTGTCGTCAGAACCTTGCCGCTCCAGCGGCTTGATCCTGCCTCCAGCACGATATCGGTGAAGGTGCCGCCAATGTCGGCGGCGAGTTTGACAGTCTTTTTCATGAGGCGATACCTACTATTCCCGGCGCTCAAATCCTAGGGTCAGTTTTATTGTTCTTTTTCATGCGAATACCCTGTGATACAAAATTCCCTCAGGGAGAAACTCATGGGCCGTCTGACCACGCATGTTCTTGACACCAGCGCTGGAAAACCAGCGGCGGGCTTGCGGATTGAGCTGTGGGCGGGCGCTTCGCTCTTGAAATCCGTTGTCACCAATGGGGACGGGCGGGTTGATGGGGCCTTGCTGGAAGGCGATGGCTTCAAGGCCGGCACCTATGAACTGCGGTTTCATGCGGGTGACTATTTGCGCGGGGCAGGTTTGAAGCCAGACGAACCGGCATTTCTTGATGTGATCCCCATCCGGTTTGGCATCGCGCATGCTGGCCAGCATTATCACGTGCCCCTGCTCCTTTCGCCCTATGGCTATTCAACCTATCGAGGCAGCTGATGCGGCGGACGATCAAGTTCTTGCGCCGGGGTGAAGTTGTCGAGCTTGCCGACGTGCCACCGATGCGGACGCTGCTTGACTATTTGCGGCTGACTGAGAAATCCAAGGGAACCAAGGAAGGCTGCAATGAAGGCGATTGCGGGGCCTGCACGGTGGCGCTGGGTTCGGTCGAGGATGGAAAGCTGGTTTATGAGCCGGTGAATTCCTGCATTCTCCTGCTGGGCCAAATCGACGGCAAGGAACTGGTGACGGTTGACGATCTGGCCGTCGACGGGAAATTGCATCCGGTGCAGAAGGCGTTTGTGGACAAACACGCCTCGCAGTGCGGGTTTTGCACGCCGGGCTTTGTGATGGCGCTGTTCACGCTTTATCATTCGGGAGCCAGGCCCACGCGGCAGGAGATTGTTGATCACATCGCCGGCAATCTTTGCCGCTGCACGGGCTATCGGCCGATTGTGGACGCGGCCGCCAAGGCCTGCACAGGCAGGGCAGTGGATGCCTGGGCTGCTGGCGCAGGCGAAACGGCCCGGAAATTGGCCGGACTGAGTGATCAGCGGGATATTCTGGTTGGCGATGCCAGTTCATTTTTCGCCGCCCCGGGCTCGGCTGACGCGCTTGCCAAATTATATGCGGACAATCCCGATGCCACGATTGTGGCGGGGGCAACCGATGTGGGGCTTTGGATCACAAAGCAGCTGAGGACGTTGCCGAAAATCATTCATGCGGGGCGCGCCAAGGGGCTTGCAGCGGTCATTGACCAGGGCCTGCATATTTCGATTGGGGCAACGGCCACCTATTCGGGCGCGGCGCCTTTTTTGGCGTTGATTGATCCCGACATTGGCGAGGTTGTGCGGCGCATTGGGGCAAAGCAGGTGCGGAGCTCCGGCACCATTGGCGGCAATATCGCCAACGGTTCGCCCATTGGCGACATGCCGCCCATGCTGATTGCGCTTGGGGCGACGTTGCATTTGCGGCACGGGGCGCTGACGCGGCAGATGCCGCTTGAGGATTTTTTTGCGGGCTATGGCAAGCAGGATCGCCAGGCGGGCGAACTGGTTTGGCGCATCGATGTTCCCAAGCTGGCGGCGGACGAAGTGTTCCGCTGTTACAAGCTGACCAAGAGATTTGACCAGGATATTTCGGCTGTCATGGCGGCGTTCAAATTCACGCTCGCGGGGAGGGAAATTGTTTCGGCGCGGGTGGCCTTCGGCGGCATGGCGGCGACGCCGAGGCGGGCGTTGAAAACCGAAATTGCCCTGGAGGGCGCTGCACTGGATTTGCCAAATGAGTGGGACAGGATTATTTCTGCTTTGGCGGAAGATTACCAGCCGATTTCGGATATGCGCGCTTCGGCGCCTTACAGGATGGAGACGGCGCAAGCGCTGCTTCGCAAAGCGCTGATGGAAGTGTCATCAGGGAAGGACACGCGCATCGTTGGTGGGCGGGTGGAGGCTGCCTGATGAAGCTGGACACCAAAACCGTCGGTCTCGCGCTCGCCCATGACAGCGCTGCGCTGCATGCGCAAGGGGCCGCTGTTTATATCGACGACATGCTTGAGCCGGATGGCACGCTGCATGTTGAGCCGGGGTGTTCGCCCAAGGGCGCTTGCGGAAAAATCACTGGTTTGAATCTTGATTCAGTGCGCGCATTCGAAGGTGTTGTGGCTGTTTTGACGGCGAAAGATATTCCCGGCGTCAATGATTGCAGCCCGGCTCTTGGCGATGATCCGATCTTCGCCGAGGGCGAGATCGCGTTTCATGGGCAGGTTGTTTTCGCCGTGGTGGCGGAGACACGCGACATTGCGCGGCGTGCCGCAAGGCTGGTGAAAATCGAAATTGAAGCTGCGGTTCCGGCAGTGACTGTCGAAGATGCGCTGGGTTTTGGAACACGCGATGTTGTTCCGGAATATGCCTTTGACAACGGGGACTTGCAGAAGGCGCTTAAGACCTCGAATCAAGTGATTTCGGAAAGTTTTCATGTGGGCGGCCAGGAACATTTCTATATTGAAGGGCAGGTGGCGCTCGCCGTTCCGGAAGAGAAGGGGGGCATGACGGTTTACTCCTCGACGCAGCATCCCACCGAGGTTCAGCATTGTGTGGCGAAGATGCTGAAGGTGCCGGATGCGATGGTGACGTGTGAATGCCGGCGCATGGGTGGTGGCTTTGGCGGCAAGGAAAGCCAGGCGGCGCAATGGGCGGCGCTCGCTGCCTTGGCTGCGCATGTGACGGGGAGGCCCGCGAAGTGCCGGCTGGACCGCGACCAGGACATGATGATGACGGGCAAGCGCCATGACGTGCGCATCGACTATCGGGTTGGCTATGACGCAAGCGCGCGGGTGACGGCGGTTGACGTGGATTTTTTCGCGCGCTGCGGATATTCGGCTGACCTGAGCCAAGGCGTTTGCGACCGCACGATGTTTCATGCGGACAACACTTATTTTTATCCCGCCTATCATATCGGCTCGCGCAGGCTTCGCACCAACACGGTTTCCAATACGGCGTTCCGCGGCTTCGGCGGGCCGCAGGGCATGATGTTCGCCGAGCGGGTGATGGACGTGATCGCCATCAAGACTGGCATGGACGCGCTGGATGTCAGGAAGCGGAACCTCTATTCGCGGGGCCGCGATGTGACGCCTTACAAACAAAAAATTGACGACAACATCGCGCTTGAGATTATCGAAGCTTTGGAAAAATCCAGCGGCTACCGGGCGCGGCGCAAATCCATCGCGGCATTCAACAGGAAAAGCGGGGCGCTCAAGAAGGGACTGGCGCTGACGCCAGTCAAATTCGGCATATCATTCACGCTGACGGCGTTCAACCAGGCGGGCGCCTTGGTGCATGTCTACACGGATGGCTCGGTGCATTTGAACCATGGCGGCACGGAAATGGGGCAAGGGCTCTATATCAAGGTGGCCCAGGTCGTGGCGGAGGAATTTGGAATTCCTGTCGAGCAAGTGCGGATTACGCCGACGACAACAGGCAAGGTGCCCAACACCTCGGCCACGGCGGCGTCGTCTGGGTCTGATCTGAATGGCATGGCTGCCAAGGCTGCGGCGGCCACGATCAAGGGCCGCATGATTGATTTCGCAGCCAAGAATTGGAAGGTCGCGAAGTCGCGCATCCGCTTTGAAAATGGCCAGGTCATCATCGGCAATCAATCCCTATCGTTTGGAGAGCTGGCGAAGAAGGTGCAAGGCGCCCGTATCTCGCTTTCCTCCACGGGTTTCTATTCAACGCCCAGGATCACCTGGGACCGGCCCAAGGCCCGGGGCAATCCGTTTTTCTATTTTGCCTACGGCGCATCGTGCTCGGAAGTGACCATTGACACGATGACGGGTGAAATGCGGGTGGACCGGGTTGATATCCTGCATGATGTAGGGCGCTCGCTTAATCCGGCGATAGACATTGGCCAGATCGAAGGCGCTTTCGTCCAAGGCATGGGGTGGCTCACAACGGAGGAACTGGTGTTTGACGCCGAGGGGCACTTGCGAACCCATGCGCCGTCCACTTACAAAATTCCCTGTGCGTCTGATGTGCCTGCCGATTTCCGGGTGAAGCTCTATGAGAGTGGCGGAAACCGGGCAGATACGATTTATCGCTCAAAAGCTGTGGGCGAGCCGCCATTGATGCTTCCCATTTCCGTGTGGTGTGCGATCAATGACGCGATAGGAAGCTTGAGGCCTGGGGTTGTTCCAAAGCTCGTGGTTCCGGCCACGCCGGAAAACATTCTGGCGGCGGTCAAGGGGATGGGCGCATGAATTTTTGGGCGCATGTCGTGAAGGCGTTGGAGACGGATGGCGCTTGCGTGAGGGTGACGGTTGCGCGCGTTGAAGGGTCCGCGCCGCGCGAAGAGGGAGCCTGCATTGTTGTGACCTGCCATGGATTTCATGGCAGCATTGGCGGGGGAACTTTGGAATGGCATGCGCTGGCCAAGGCCCAGAGCCTGCTTGGCAAGCCAGCCCAATCGATTCTCACCAGCCACTTGCTGGGGCCGGATTTAGGGCAGTGCTGTGGCGGGCGCGTTCAGCTTCAGACGGACGTGTTTGATCGCAGCAGTCTTGCAACTGCGCGAAGCAATGCGGAAGAGGAAATCAGCAAAGACAACCGCAGGCTCTATTTGTTCGGCGCTGGGCATGTGGGGCGTGCGCTGGTTTTGGCAATGGCACCACTGCCATTTGAAGTGATTTGGATTGATGGCAGAGAAGGCGCGTTTCCGTCAGCGGCGCCAACCAACGTGACAATGGTTCGCAGTGACAGCCCGATTGCAGAATTTTCCGCTGCGCAGGCGGGGAGCTTCGCGCTGGTGATGACCCACAGCCACGCGCTGGATTTTGAGATTGTTGACGCGGTGTTGCGTGACCGCAGATTTGCCCATGTGGGATTGATTGGCAGCGGCACCAAGCGCGCCCGGTTTGCCAAAAGACTTCGGGAAGGCGGCGTCGCCGAGCAGGACATCGCAGGTCTGGTTTGCCCGATTGGCGTTGCTGGCATCAGGTCCAAGCACCCGTCCGCCATCGCTCTGGCCACAGCCGCGCAGCTGCTTGCCAAAGATGAGTTGTTGAAGGCCGCCGCCGCGGATAATGTCGCCGCCCGGAGGCAGGCTTGATGGCGTCACCTGAGTATCTTTTGGAAGTGCTGGATATCGTCAAGGTATTTGGAACACTCCGGGCCAATGATGGCGTCACGCTGAGAGTGGCGCCAGGCGAGATACACGCATTTCTGGGGGAGAATGGCGCCGGCAAGTCCACGCTGGTGAAAATGATTTATGGCTCGCTGCACCCCACATCTGGAACCATCAAATGGATGGGCAAGGAGGTTGCCATTCCAAACCCCAATGCGGCGCGCAAGCTTGGCATCGGCATGGTGTTTCAGCATTTTTCGCTGTTTGACGCCTTGAGCGTCGCAGAGAACATTTCGCTCGCGATGCCGGGAAAATTTGACCTGGCGGCGCTGGCCAAGAAAATCACGCAGGTGTCGAAGGAATATGGCTTGCCGCTTAACCCGCATGCAACAGTGGCGGATTTGTCGGTGGGCGAACGGCAGCGGATCGAAATCGTGCGGTGCCTGCTGCAGGAACCGAGACTTCTCATTCTTGATGAGCCAACAGCAGTCCTGACGCCGCAGGAGGCGGACCAGCTTTTTGTGACCTTGCGGCGGCTTGCGGCTGAGGGCTGTTCGGTTCTTTATATTTCCCACCGGCTGGAGGAAGTCAAACGCCTTTGCCACACGGCGACAATTCTGCGGCATGGCAAGGTTGTGGCAACTTGCGATCCCCGCGAGGAAACCGCGGCCAGTCTCGCGAGGCTTATGGTGGGCGGCGATGTCCATTCGGTGCGCGCGGCAAAGGCTCCTGTCAACGGCGCGGCGCGGTTTTCACTCAATGAGGTCAATCTCGAGGCGGATGGCCCGTTTGCAGTTGAACTTAAAGATATCAGTCTTGAAGTGAGGGGTGGCGAGGTGGTCGCCATTGCAGGCGTCGCCGGCAATGGGCAATCGGAACTGTTTGACGCGATTTCGGGCGAGCGCCCATTGTCGCGGGATGATGCTGTGGTGATTGACGGGACGCCTTGTGGCAGTTCCGGCATCATCGCCCGGCGCAGGATGGGGGCTGCCTTTGTGCCGGAGGAACGGCTGGGCCACGGGGCAGTGCCGACGCTTCAGCTTTCAGAAAATGTCGTGCTGACGCGCCATTCGGATGATGTGTCGCTGGCCAAAAGAGGCATTCTGGACCGCAGGCAGGCGGGCGAGGTG
>JANMHO010000087.1:0-20608 GCA_031375195.1 Rhodobiaceae bacterium | reverse complement strand
GGCGGCTGTGAGCTCGCCATGATGTGCGATTTTGTGATAGCGGCAGAGAATGCCAAATTCGGCCAGCCCGAAATAACACTCGGTGCATCACCCGGCATGGGCGGGTCGCAACGGCTCACGAAACTCGTTGGCAAGTCGAAAGCCATGGATATGGTGTTGACCGGGCGGATGATGGATGCCGTTGAAGCTGAAAGGGCCGGAGTCGTCAGCCGCATCGTGCCGCTCGCGGCACTCGTCGAGGACGCATTGGCAGTTGCGCAAAAAATTGCCGGGATGGCGCCGCTCGCCGTTCTTGCAAATAAGGAAATGGTCAATGCCGCAATGGAAATGCCGCTCGCCCAGGGCATCCTGTTTGAGCGGCGGCTGTTTCACAGTCTCTTCGCGCTGGAGGATCGCAAGGAAGGCATGACAGCGTTCATCGAGAAACGCAAACCAGTGTTCCCCGGGAAATAAGATTATCATGGCGACAATCGGTTTCATCGGGCTCGGCAATATGGGAACAGGGATGGCGGCCAACCTGATAAAGGCGGGACATATCATTCAGGCCTTTGATGTGGCAGATGCCGCGCTTTCACGGGCAGCGGAAATTGGCGCAACCCGTACTGCCTCGGTGACTGAAGCCGTCTCGAAGGTGGATGCCGTAATCTCCATGTTGCAGACGGGAGAGCAAGTGCGAACCGTTTATGAAGATGAAATATTTGGGGTCGTGCAGCGCTCTTGCATTCTCATTGATTGTTCAACCATTGATGTGGCGACCGCCCGCGTTGTGGGCGATGCAGCTGCCGCACGTGGCCTCGATATGGTTGATGCGCCTGTGTCGGGGGGCGTGGCGGGCGCGAATGCGGCGACCCTGACTTTCATGGTGGGGGGAACGGCTCAAAGTCATGCCAAAGCCCAACCCATTTTGGCCAATATGGGCAAGGCGGTCATTCATGCGGGGCCGGCGGGGTCTGGCCAGGCCGCAAAAATCTGCAACAACATGCTGCTGGGGGCGTCAATGATTGCCACCGCCGAGGCTTTCAATCTGGCGATCAAGCTGGGCCTTGATCCGCAGGTGTTCTTCGACATCAGCTCGAAGGCTTCAGGTCAATGCTGGTCGATGACGAGTTATTGCCCGGTGCCGGGTCCGGTGCCTTCGGCTCCATCAAATCGCAACTATGATGGCGGCTTCATGACCGCACTCATGCTCAAAGACTTAAAACTTGCAATGGCTGCCGCGCAAGCCGTGGAAACAAGTGTTCCGATGGGCGCGTTGGCCGAAAGTCTCTATCAGAATTTCGCAAATCTTGGTGGTGCGCCCAAAGACTTCTCGGCCATTATCAAGTTCCTTGATGGGGGCTGGCAAAAATCTGAGTGATCAGGCCGTTTCATCATGTATTTCACGGCCAACCAACATGCGGCGGATTTCGGATGTCCCGGCGCCGATTTCGTAGAGCTTGGCATCGCGGAGCAGACGTGCCGCCGGATAGTCTTCCATATAGCCGTTGCCGCCCAGCGCCTGAACTGCCTCAAGCGCCATGCCGGTCGCTTGTTCTGCGGCATAGAGAATGCAACCCGCCGCATCCTTCCGCGTGGTCTCGCCCCGGTCACAGGCGCTGGCCACTGCATAGACATAGGCGCGGGTGGCGCTCATGCTTACATACATGTCAGCAAGCTTTCCCTGCATAAGCTGGAATTCGCCGATTGCCTTGCCGAACTGCTTGCGTTGATGAACATAGGGCACGACAACGTCGAGGCATGCTGCCATGATGCCGAGAGGTCCCGCAGCGAGCACTGCCCTTTCGAAATCAAGGCCCGACATTAGGATGCGGACTCCTTCACCTTCTGCGCCCAAACGGTTTTCGAACGGCACTTCGCAATTGGAAAAAACCAGTTCGCAGGTGTTGGAGCCGCGCATGCCAAGCTTGTTCAATTTCGCCGAACGGGAAAATCCCGGCGCATTGCCTTCAACGATAAAGGCGGTGATACCCTTGGCTCCTCCACTCGGGTCGGTCTTGGCATAGACGACCAGCGTATCGGCATCAGGTCCATTGGTGATCCACATCTTGCGGCCATCAAGCAGGTAGCGGTCTCCGCGTCTTTCGGCCCGCAGTTTCATGGAAACAACATCGGAGCCCGACTCCGGTTCCGACATGGCGAGCGCACCCACGTGCTCGCCTGTTATGAGCTTCGGCAAATAGCGTTGCTTCTGTTCCGGAGTCCCGTTGCGGCTAATCTGGTTGACGCAGAGATTTGAGTGGGCTGCATAGGATAGGCCAACCGACGCAGAAGCCCGGCTCAATTCCTCAACTGCCACGCAGTGCGCGAGGTAACCCAGGCCAAGCCCGCCATAGGCATCACTGGCAGTAATGCCAAGCAGGCCAAGGTCTCCCATTTCCCTCCAGAGATGCGGCGGAAATTGGTTGCTTTTGTCAATATCGGCTGCGAGGGGCGCCACGCGCCCGTTGGCAAAGCGGCGCACGGAGTCACGCAAGTTTTCAATATCCTGACCCAGCGCAAAATTCAAACCGCCCTCGTACATCGGCCTCTCCTTGGCGAACCGGGATTATGGCCGATCATACGCCGTTTGGCATATTAGACAAATCCGTAGTAGCATGGCCTTGACAGCAGCGAGCAAATCAGTCCGATGAAACGAGGTCCTGCACTTCATCTGCATATTCCCGAATCGCGCTTCAGGCCAGGCGACGTGCCGGATTTTGGATATCTGCAATTGCCGAAGGCAGGTGACGCAAAGCGCCCGGACCCTGGCATTATGGCTGCAGCCACCCATGATCTTGCTTACGGTCTGGTGCGCGTGATTGATGATCAAGGTGCAGCGGTTGGCGCGTGGGATCCGAAGCTTGATGCCGAAACATTGCGCAGGGGATTGCGCGTGATGTTGCTGACGCGGATTTTTGATGACCGCATGTTCAAGGCACAGCGCCAAGGGAAGACGCCATTTTACATGAAATGCACAGGCGAAGAGGCGGTGGCGGTGGCGCAAGGGCTGGTGCTCAATGGCGATGACATGTGTTTTGCGTCCTACCGTCAGCAGGGCCTGCTCATTGCGCGCGATTGGCCAATCTTCGATCTCATGTGCCAGATCTATTCGAATTCACATGACCGCCTGAAAGGGCGACAGCTGCCAGTTCTTTATTCGGTGCGTGAAGCGGGCTTCTTCTCGCTCTCAGGCAATCTCGGAACGCAATTTCCGCAGGCCGTGGGCTGGGCCATGGCGTCCGCCTACAAACGCGACACCAAAATCGCCGCCGCATGGATCGGCGAGGGAGCGTCGGCAGAGGGCGATTTTCATCACGCGCTGACTTTCGCCGCCGTCTATCATGCGCCGGTCATTCTCAATCTGGTCAACAACCAGTGGGCCATCTCGTCAAGCCAGGACGTTGCCGGTGGGGAGGAAACAACATTTGCCTCTCGTGCCATTGGTTTTGGCATTCCTGGTATCCGCGTCGACGGCAATGATTTTCTGGCCGTTCACGCCGTGACGAGCTGGGCCGCCGAGCGGGCGCGGACAAATCGCGGTCCCACCCTCATTGAGCATTTCACTTACCGCGCAGCCCCCCATTCAACCAGCGACGATCCGGGTCGTTACCGACCCGGCGACGAACACAAGTACTGGCCACTTGGTGATCCAATCCTGCGGCTCAAGGCCCATCTCGAGCACATCGGCGAATGGGACGAGAAGCGCCACATTGCACTAACTGCGGAAATTGAAGCGCATGTCGATGCGGCCAATAGAAAGGCCCAGCGGCTCGGTGTCCATGGCGGCGGACCTTATCACGATTCCAGCACCATGTTCGAGGATGTCTACAAGGACATGCCATGGCATCTGCGCGAACAACAGGCCGAGCTAAAGCGCTTCACGGCGGGAAAGGCAAAGCCATGACCGCAATGAACATGGTGCAGGCGCTCAATTCGGCAATGGATGTGATGCTCGATCGTGATTCCAATGTGTTGATTTTTGGCGAGGACGTCGGCTTTTTCGGGGGAGTTTTTCGCGTCACTGACGGATTGCAGCAGCGCTACGGCGAACAGCGCGTGTTCGATGCGCCGATTGCGGAAGGCGGGCAGATCGCCGTGGCGATCGGCATGGGTGCTTATGGATTGCGCCCCGTGGTGGAATGCCAGTTCGCGGATTACATCTACCCCGCCTTTGATCAGCTTGTTTCAGAAGCGGCGCGCCTGCGCTATCGCTCTGCGGGAGAGTTCAATGCGCCGATTACTGTGCGGGCGCCCTATGGCGGCGGCATCTTCGGCGGGCAGACCCACAGCCAAAGCCCGGAAGGCCTGTTTACCCATGTTTGCGGCCTCAAAACCGTAATTCCCTCGAATCCCTACGATGCCAAGGGGTTGCTGATCAGCGCGATCGAGGATGATGATCCGGTGCTGTTCTTCGAACCAAAGCGGCTTTATGCAGGGCCATTCGACGGTCAGTACGAAAAGCCGGTCGAGACGTGGGCCAAACACGCAGCCGGTGAAGTTCCGATCGGGCACTATTCAATTCCACTTGGCAAGGCGGCAGTGGTGCGCACAGGCGAGGCGCTGACTATTCTGGCCTATGGCACCATGGTGCATGTGGCGCTTGCAGCCACAGCGGCAACGGGTGTCGACGCAGAAATTCTCGACCTGCGCACACTGATGCCGGTCGATATCGAGGCGATTACGATGTCGGTTGAGAAGACCGGGCGGTGCCTGATTGTGCATGAGGCAACGCGGACCAGCGGTTATGGCGCTGAGCTTTCTGCTCTTGTGCAGGAGCGCTGCTTCTATCACCTGGAAGCCCCGATCCTGCGCGTGACGGGATGGGACACGCCCTATCCGCGTGAGTTCGAGTGGGAATATTTCCCAGGACCACTCAGGGTGGCGGAAGCAATCAGCAAGATCATGGCAGGTTGAGAAGTCATGGGTCGCTTTGTGTTCAAGTTGCCTGATGTGGGCGAAGGCACCGCTGAAGCCGAAATCGTCAAATGGCACGCGGCAATCGGTGAAGAGATTCGCGAAGAGCAACCGCTGGTTGATATCATGACGGACAAGGCCACGGTCGAGGTTGCCTCTCCCGTGTCGGGCCGCATCTTGTCGCGCAATGGAGACGTGGGGGCTAAGGTCGCCGTGGGCTCCGAGCTTGTTGTGTTTGAGGTTGCGGGTGGTGAAACTGCGCCACGGCCGGATGCACCCAAGGCTGAGCCGGCAAGCCTTTCCATAAAAAGCGAAGCGCCAGGCAAAGCCCTGGCCTCGCCTGCTGTACGCGCCCGCGCCAAGTCACTTGGAATTGATCTTGCCGTTGTCACGGCAACTGGTCCCGGCGGTCGCATCCAGCACGCCGACCTCGACGCAATTCTGCTTTTGCGGCAGGCTTCGGCTCCTGCGCCAGTGAAGCCTACAATGGGCACAGCCGAAGACGGAATCGAAGACGTTAAAATTTTTGGCCTGCGACGGCGCATTGCCGAGCGCATGCAGGACGCCAAGCGGAGGATCCCGCATTTTGCCTATGTCGAGGAAGTCGACGTGACGGAACTCGAGGATCTGCGTCGCGGCCTCAACGCCGCGCAGGACAGTCGCGGCCGTGTTACGCTGTTGCCATTCTTGATCCGCGCGCTGGTCAAAAGTATCGAAGACCATCCAGGTGTCAACGCCCATTTCGACGACGAACAGGGTATCATTCGCCGGTTCAAATCTGTTCATGCTGGTATCGCCACCCAGACAGAGCGTGGCCTGCTCGTGCCAGTGATCCGCCATGCCGAAAGGAAGGACATTTGGCAATTAGCGGCTGAAATCAGTCGGCTCAGCGAAGCATCACGGTCCGGCAAAGCCCTTCGCGAAGACTTAGTTGGCTCGACAATCACGGTTACCAGCCTTGGGGCGCTTGGCGGGATTTCGGCAACGCCAATCATCAATCCACCGGAAGTGGCCATCGTCGGAGTCAACAAAATCGCGGAGCGGCCGGTTGCGCGCGATGGCGCCATCGCTATTCGAAAGATGATGAACCTCTCTTCGTCATTTGATCACCGCATAGTCGATGGGCATGATGCCGCGGCTTTCATTCAATCAGTGAAAACGTGCCTTGAGGCACCTGCAGCTCTCATGTCCGCACCGGCGTCACCGATTGGTTCTTAGGCGCGTGCTGGCATCGAAATGAGCTCATCCATTGCATCGTTCTTAAATCAAACTCGCGCTCCGTCCGTAGTGTCGTGGCAAGAAGTCCGGAGGCGTATTGGCCCTCCCGCAATTTTAGAGCACTAAGACTTTGGATTGGTTCATCCGGCATTCCTGAAGCAGTTTTTGCATTCGCCTTTGGAGACGGTTGGGATGAGTGTTCCGGTACGTTTCCAGAGGGCGTCGACGGTTCACCCTTTCGCTTTGCGCAGGCCGTGTTTGAGTTTTGAGAACGCCTGTTCGATGGGATTGAGGTCGGGGCTATAGGACGGCAGGAAGAACAGCCCGGCTCCGGTGCTGCGGATGGCGTTGCGAACTGCATCGCCTTTGTGGCTGCCGAGATTGTCCATGATCACAATGTCCTCTGGTTTGAGAGTTGGCACCAAGGACATGTTCAACGTAGTCCAGAAAGCTCTCGCTGCTGATCTCCACGTCAATGCACTTGGCGTGCCGATAGCGATTGTTCTCACAGGTGGTGAAGTCTCCGACTATAAAGGCTACCTCCCCATCATGGAGGCCGAAGACCCTGCCCCCAAGGTGCTGTTGGCCGATAAGGGATATGACGCCGACTTTATTCGCGATGACATCCAACAGCGCAGTGGATATGCGATGATCCCCACCAAGCGCAACCGCCTTATCCAGCTTCCTGTTGATGGTGCAATTTATGCGCTTCGTAACATCATAGAGCGCTGCTTCAATAAACTCAAAAATGCAAGACACCAGCAACACGATATGATGAAACTTCACTCAGCTATTCAGGCTTCGTCCATATTGTATCAATTCGTTTATGGATGAAGCAGTTTGTCAACAAACCCTAGGCGAGACAGGCAAAGGGAAACGCAGTTCAAACGTGGTGCCGTTTACAAATGCGTATTTGAACTCGCCCTGTATCTGGGAAACCAAGCCGCTGAGCAGCTTGCTTCCCATGCCTTCCGATGGGTGCTCCGGGTCAAATCCGATGCCATCGTCATGTATTTTCAGGAAGCCGTTCCGGCCATCATCCATTTTCTTGAGGCTTACCGACAGGTGGCCAACCATATCATCAGGAAACGCATGCTTTATCGCGTTGGAAATAACCTCATTGGCGATAAGCCCAAGGGGAAGCGCGTGCTCGCCATCAACTTCCAAGACGTCAAGATCGTATGCCAATTTCACATCCCGCCCATAGGATTCAACCAGTTTGTCGACAATGGCAGGAATGTAAACAGAAGCGTCTACGGCGCCAAACTGGTCGTTCTGGTACATCTGCTCATGGACGGCAACCATCGCTTGGATGCGGTTCGTCATGTCCTGTTTCATTTTGGAATCAATTTTTTGCAGATTGATCAGCGAGTTTACGGCTTGAAGATTGTTTTTAACACGATGGTGTATTTCCCGAAAAAGCATCTGGTTGGTTTCAAAGGCCTTCGCCAACTGCTCCCTTTGCAAGGCGTCATTTGCAACCCATTGAAATGTTTTCCACGCCAAAAAAACCAGGAACAGTGCAAGGGGAAGCCCAATTGCGAGGGCCATAAACATGATTCTGTAAAACGGTGCGAAAGCTGCCGAATGTCCGATGGAAGCTATGGCAATGAGCCGTGAACCTTCAACGCGCTGATATGCCACGATCCGCCTCACGCCATCTGCGGGAGAGATTGCCTCATAACTGCCGTTGGCAGATTGCGGGAGATGGGTGGTGAAGAGCACAGAATCGCTGAGGTTCAACGGTTGCTGCAGGAGAGGAAACCGCGCGACAATGTGGCCGTCATCGCGGACCACAGAAACTGTCGAGGTTGGATCAAATCCAAGGGAGCTCCACACCTTGTTGATGAACTTTGAATTGAAGGAAACAATCGCGGCTCCGACGAAAACCCCATTGCGCTCAACCCTTTTGCTGATCACAAAAATCTGCTCGCCATTCAACCGGCTGACAAGCATAGGCGATACATACCAGTCATCGCCCTTCACAGCCGCCTGGAAATAATCCCTGTCCCGAATGTCAATGGGCTTGAAATCTGGGTCGGTTGTAAGCCGGGTTTTTCCATCGGCTCCGACAAGATAGATGCGGGGACCACCGGGGAGCGTTGACACCGACTCTTTCATAAAGCCTTGGGCACCGGGGGGCAGCGCATCCAAATTTGGCCCCACGTAGTCGTCAACGCGATTCAACAGTTGGTGGGATGTCTCCGTCAACCATTCGATGTTTGCCGCCACAACCTCGGCGGAGGATATAGCCCGGACGCGGGCAATATCGCTAGCAGCTTGATACTCATTCGTTAGAACAACCGCTGCGCCACCCAGCAGGAAAATCAAAAATGCCAGCACCAGCGATGTCGCCAGAATTTCCGGACGAACGAGTGAGGTGGATCGTGCCATCGTGCTAGCCTAACCCCACAAAATCAAATTGCCAAACTGCATAGCGTTGAGAGTAGAATTGGAGCGTCAAAAATAAACTTACACATCATCTATTGTGTTAGGCAAGCATTTCGGTTCGCATCTCGAATGGAACCGTCAGAGTAAAGCGCGTTTCCGCGTCCGCGGAGGCGACCGCCAGTGTTCCGCCGTGGGCCTTGGCAATTTCCGAGGCGATGAAAAGCCCAAGGCCCAGGCCCTTGAGGATCGGCTTGCGTTGCCCCGGTAAAACGGCTGAAACAGAAGAATGCGGAATGCTCACAAGGAACGTGAAGTCATAAACATGGCCTCAAATTATTTCGGTGGCTGCGTGATTCGCGTTAAATTCGAAGTTAAAGTACAATGGGCAGCTTCCAACTGAGATTGGCAGAAATGAACCGCTCGAAGTTGTAATTGGTTATATCACTGGTGACTTTCTAAAAAAATTCAACGTCAATGTTAATCTGCTTGAGAATATTACAAAAACTGGCAAAGAGGCTGCCAAAACTGGTGGAACTAAAGCGACTGGCCGACCGAAAACTGTCCAGTTGGCCGATGGATGTGGCAAATGGGCAGCGGTGAGGGCATGCTGATTGGTTGAGAAGAAGAAGGTTACCGGAGTGGAGGCCGGCGTGACAGCGCCAAATACCCTGGTCAGAGCAAACGACGCGATGGCCATCAGGGCGGATATTCTTGGCAAGCTCACCTACGCTATTGGGAAAGATCCAGTGGTGGCCAAGCGGCACGACTGGCTCGCTGCGACAATTCTGGCCCTGCGTGACCGGATTATTGATCGCTGGATGGACTCCACCCGCGCCACTTACAAAGCCGGAGCAAAGCGGGTCTATTATCTTTCGCTGGAATTCCTCATTGGCCGCCTGTTGCGGGACGCGCTCGGTAATCTTGACCTGACAGAGGGTTTTAGAGAGGCATTGGCAGATCTGAATGTGGACTTCGATTTGACCGAAGCGCTGGAACCAGATGCCGCCTTGGGAAATGGCGGGCTTGGGCGTTTGGCGGCCTGTTTCATGGAAAGCATGGCGAGCCTTGATATCCCAGCCTACGGCTACGGCATTCGTTACAACCATGGCCTTTTTCGGCAGCTCTTCAATGACGGTTGGCAGGTTGAACTTCCGGAAAATTGGTTGGAGGAAGGCAATCCGTGGGAATTCCCGCGTCGCGAAGCTGCCTACAAAATTGATTTTGGCGGTGCCGTTGTTTCGGAGACCTTCGAAGATGGAAGCCACGCCCTGCGCTGGCATCCCGGTGAAACTCTGCTGGCATTTGCCTTTGACACGCCAATTGTGGGCTGGCGCGGCAAGCGGGTGAACACGCTTCGCCTGTGGTCGGCGCGGGCCGTGGACCCCATACATCTCAACGCTTTTAACAGTGGTGATTTTACAGGCGCCCTGTCGGACCACAACCGGGCTGAAATCATCACGCGTGTTCTCTACCCGTCGGATTCGACTGCTGCCGGTCAGGAGCTTCGCCTGCGGCAGGAATATTTTTTCACCTCGGCGTCTTTACAGGACATTATCCGGCGTCACCTGCAGCAATATCCGGATGTTACAAATCTTGCCGACAAGGCGGCAATTCAAATCAATGACTCGCACCCCGCGATTGCCATTGCCGAACTCATGCGGCTGCTGGTCGATGTCCATCATCTGCCATGGAACAGGGCCTGGGACATCACGCAGGCGGTTGTCGCCTATACGAACCACACGCTATTGTCTGAAGCGCTTGAAACCTGGCCTCTTGAGCTGTTTGAGCGCCTCCTGCCGCGGCACCTGCAAATCATTTTTGCCATCAACGACCAGTTGATCGTCAGGGCACAAAACCTTTCAAAGGCTACGCCCGAGTTCATCGCCTCCATCTCGCTGGTTGACGAGCATAACGGGCGGCGCATACGCATGGCCCAATTGGCCTTTGCGGGTTCCCACAGTGTGAACGGTGTTTCGGCTCTCCATACGGATCTGATGAAAAGGAGTGTGTTCAGGGACTTGAACACGCTTTTCCCCGGGCGCATCAATAACAAGACCAATGGCATTACGCCACGCCGCTGGTTACTGGGCGTTAACCCGGAACTTTCAACCCTGCTGACAGAAGCCGCAGGCGTGGAATCTCTGGACAATGCGGAACTTATGGTGCGGGCAGCGGGCAAGGCGGAAGATCGGAATTTCGTTGAGCGGTTTGCCGCCATCAAGCTGCGAAACAAGGAAGCCCTGGCCAATCTGATCGCGGCCCGGCTCGACCTTAAAGTTGATCCCGCAGCCATGTTTGACGTTCACATCAAGCGCGTCCATGAATACAAACGGCAATTGCTGAATATCCTCCAGACGATTGACCTGTATCTTGCCATGAAAGCAGAGCCAAACCGCAACTGGGCACCACGGGTCAAAATATTCGCAGGTAAGGCAGCGGCCAGCTATGCCCAGGCCAAGCTCATCATCAAGCTCATAAATGACGTGGCGGTTGTTGTAAACGGCGATCCGGCTCTCAAGGACACGCTCAAAATTGCGTTCATCCCGAACTACAATGTGAGCCTGGCAGAAATCATTGTTCCGGCCACCGACCTGTCCGAGCAGATTTCAACGGCGGGCATGGAGGCTTCCGGCACAGGCAACATGAAGTTTGCGCTCAACGGGGCACTGACAATCGGCACGCTGGATGGGGCCAATGTGGAAATCCGCGAGCATGTCGGAGCCGACAATTTCTTCCTGTTTGGCTTGACCGCGGAGGAGGTCAGCGCCCGCCGCCGCAAAGGTGTGGATGGCCATGCGGTCGCGGCTTCTTCAACTAGATTGAAAACAGTCTTGCAGAGCTTGGCTCAAGGGCTGTTTTCAAATGGCGATGCCAAACTTTACCAACCCCTCATTGACTCAATATACAATGGCGACTGGTTTATGGTGGGCTCCGACTTCGACAATTATGCCGAAACGCAAGGCAAGGTTTCAAAACTCTGGCAGGAACAAGGAAGCTGGACACTTCAGGCAATCCAGAATACGGTCCACATGGGGTGGTTTTCTTCGGATCGCACAATTCGTGAATACGCCCGGGAAATCTGGAACGTGCCTGTGGGGTAATGGTTAATGGCCGAGCCGAAGTGGAAAGCGAACGGCCCAGAAATAGAGGCGATCATCCATGGCCGCCACGCGGACCCTTTCAAGGTTTTGGGTCTTCACGCCAGTGGCAAGAGTTGGATCGCGCGGGCTTTTGTGCCAGGCGCGGAAACAATCACCGCCCAAAGCCTGGACGGCAAAAGTCTTGGGGCACTCGAGAGACGCCATGATGGCGGGTTTTTTGAAGGCAAGGTAAAAACCACCAAACACCAGGCGCTGCGATATGCCTGCGCCAACGCAGGCGGCAGCTGGACGATTGCCGATCCCTATTCGCTGGGGCCGGTGCTGGGCCCGCAAGATGACTATTATTTGGGGGAAGGCAATCATCTCCGGCTTTACGACAAGTTGGGAGCCCATCCCCTCATGCATGAAGGGGTGGAAGGCGTGCATTTCGCTGTATGGGCACCCAATGCCGAACGGGTTTCGGTTGCAGGCGATTTCAATAGCTGGGATGGCCGCCGCCATGTCATGCGCAAGCGCCTTGAAGTTGGTGTATGGGAAATATTCGTGCCCGGCGCCTTGGTGGGACAGGGATATAAGTATGAACTGGTGGGCAAGGGCGGAAACCTGCTGCCGCTGAAAGCCGATCCCTATGGATTTGCCGCGGAGCTTCGCCCCAACACCGCCTCACGCGTGGCGCGAACCGATCAATTCGCGTGGTCCGATGCGGATTATTTGAAAACCCGGACGAACCATGACCATCGCCGGTCCGCGATTTGCATTTATGAAGTTCATCTCGGGTCATGGCGCAAGCGCGATGGTGGCGGGTTTCTGAGCTATGATGAATTGGCCGACCAGCTGATAGGCTATGTGAAAGACATGGGCTTCACCCATATCGAGTTGCTTCCGATCAGCGAGCACCCCTATGACCCCTCCTGGGGCTATCAACCCACAGGGCTCTTTGCGCCCACTGCGCGGTTTGGCGATCCCGAAGGCTTTGCCCGCTTTGTTGACAAGGCCCATGCGGCGGATATTGGCGTTTTGCTGGATTGGGTGCCAGCTCATTTCCCGACGGACGAGCACGGACTTTCGCGTTTCGACGGCACCGCGCTTTACGAGCACGAAGACCCGCGCCAAGGCTTCCATCCCGACTGGAATACCGCGATCTATAATTTTGGCCGCAAGGAAGTGCAAAGCTTTCTGCTCAACAACGCGCTATTCTGGCTGGAGCGCTATCACCTGGATGGCTTGCGGGTCGATGCCGTCGCCTCCATGCTCTATCTAGATTACTCCCGCAAGGAAGGTGAATGGATCCCCAACCGCCATGGGGGCCGCGAAAACCTTGAGGCCATCGCCTTCCTGCAGAGAATGAACCATGAAACCTATGGACAGCATCCCGGGATCATGACCATTGCCGAGGAATCCACTGCTTTTCCTGGTGTTTCGCAACCCACGTCAATGGGCGGCCTGGGATTTGGTTTTAAATGGAACATGGGCTTCATGCATGACACGTTGCAATACATGCAGCGTGATGGCGTACACCGCAAACACCACCACAATGACCTGACATTTGGCTTGCTCTATGCGTTCACCGAAAATTTTGTGTTGCCGCTTTCTCATGATGAAGTGGTGCATGGCAAGGGTTCGCTGCTGGCTAAAATGTCGGGTGATGACTGGCAGAAATTTGCGACATTGCGGGCCTATTACGCCTTCATGTGGGGTTATCCTGGCAAAAAGCTTTTGTTCATGGGGCAGGAAATGGCACCCTGGACAGAATGGGATGCATCGAAAAGCCTGGATTGGCATGTGCTGGATCACGCGCCGCACCGTGGCATGCAGGCGTTGGTCAAGGACCTCAACCATCTCTACCGGGAACTGCCTGCCCTGCACCGCAGGGACTGCGAGGCAGAGGGCTTTGAATGGCTGATTGGCGATGACCACGAAAACTCGGTCTTCGCCTGGGTGCGGCATTCCGGTGAAGGCCATCCGGCTGTCGCGGTGATTTCCAACTTCACCGCGGTGGTGCGCGAAAATTACGTGCTGCCCCTGCCAAAATCCGGCGTCTGGCGCGAAGTCTTTAACAGTGACGCAGAAACCTATTGGGGCACGGGCAAGGGAAATCAGGGCAGCATTGAAACAGTGAATGGTCCAAGCCACGGAAAACCGGCATCGGCGCGCATTTCATTGCCGCCACTTGCCACGCTCTTTTTTGTTGCTGAGTCATAACTAACGGGAACACCGGCTGGAGGGGAGTAACGGCACATGACAGAAGGAAGAAGAACAGCGCCACTGGCACGCGACACCATGGCCTATGTATTGGCAGGAGGGCGCGGCAGCCGGTTGATGGAGCTGACCGACAGGCGCGCCAAACCCGCCGTGCCGTTTGGAGGAAAGTCCCGCATCATTGATTTTGCGCTTTCCAATGCACTGAACTCAGGTATCCGCCGCATTGGCGTGGCCACTCAATACAAGGCCCACAGCCTGATCCGCCACATGCAGAGCGGCTGGAACTTCTTCCGGCCCGAGCGCAATGAAAGTTTTGACATTCTCCCCGCCTCACAGCGCGTTTCCGAAGACCAGTGGTATGCAGGTACGGCTGACGCCATCTACCAGAATCTCGACATCATCGAAACCCACGGCATCCGGTACATGGTCGTTCTGGCGGGAGACCACATCTACAAGATGGATTATGAGCTGATGTTGCAGCAACATGCCGAGAGCGGCGCTGATGTGACCGTGGGCTGTCTCGAAGTGCCCCGTCTCGAGGCATCGGGCTTCGGCGTCATGGCTGTCGACAGCCACGACCGCATCATCAGTTTTCTTGAAAAGCCGAAAGACCCGCCAGGAATGCCCGACAAGCCCGACATGGCGCTGGCTTCCATGGGGATTTATGTTTTTGAGATGAGTGTGCTGGCCGATCAATTGCGCCGGGATGCCGCCGACAAGACTTCGAGCCGCGATTTTGGCAAGGACATTATTCCATTTCTCGTGCAGGGCGGCAAGGCAGTGGCCCACCGCTTCACCCGCTCCTGCGTGCGCTCGGACCAGGAATCGGAGTCCTATTGGCGCGATGTGGGAACAATTGACGCCTATTGGGAAGCCAATATTGATTTGACCGATGTGATCCCGGCGCTCGATCTCTATGACAAGAACTGGCCGATCTGGACCTACAGCGAAGTGACACCGCCGGCGAAATTCGTGCACGACGAAGAAGACCGCCGTGGCCAGGCTGTCGCCTCGCTGGTCTCTGGCGGCTGCATCGTTTCAGGCGCTTCATTGCGCCGCTCGCTTCTGTTCACTGGCGTCCGCATCAATTCATACTGCGCCATCGAAGAGGCTGTGGTGCTGCCCAGGGTGCAGATTGGCCGCAATGCGCGCCTCAGGAAAGTGGTCATAGACAGCGGCATCACCATTCCCGAGGGCCTCGTCGTTGGTGAAGACCCCGAACTGGACGCCAAGCGTTTCCGCCGCACGGAAAGCGGAATATGCCTGATTACCCAGCCGATGATTGACAGGCTGGGCTGATGCAGGTTTTGTCGGTCGCGTCCGAAGTCTATCCATTGATCAAGACAGGTGGCTTGGCCGATGTGACAGGGGCATTGCCAGGTGCCCTTCGCACTCATGGCGTTAAGATGAAAACGCTGGTGCCGGGTTATCCAGCAGTTATGGCCGTGATCGAAAAGCCTGAGCAAGTTCACCGTTTCGACAAGCTTTTTGACGGGCCTGCGACGTTGCTTTGCGGCCAGGCGAAGGGTCTGGATGTTTTCGTGCTTGATGCGCCCCATCTCTACAACCGGCCGGGCAACCCCTATCTCGGGGCTGACGGAAAAGACTGGCCCGACAATGCCCGGCGCTTTGCCGCCCTTTCGCAAGTGGCTGCCCAGCTCGCGCGGGGGGCATTGGGAAATTACCGCGCCGATATCCTGCATGTGCATGATTGGCAGGCCGCGCTTGCCGCGGTTTATGCGCGCCACGGCGGTGGACCAAAAACCATTGTCACGGTCCATAACATTGCCTTTCAGGGCCTTTTTCCCGCGACTGTTTTTGACAGCCTCAATCTTCCCCCGCAGGCCTTTGCCATCGACAGCCTGGAATTTTACGGCAATGTGGGATTCCTGAAAGGAGGTCTGGCCTGCGCCGATGCCATTACCACCGTGAGCCCCAGCTATGCCGAAGAGATATGCACCGCTGAATTTGGCATGGGGCTGGAGGGACTTCTCAGGTCACGGCGCTCTGTCACGACCGGCATTGTCAACGGCATTGATACCAGTGTCTGGAACCCCATAATGGATGCGGCGCTCGTGGCAAGATATTCGGCAGACAATATCGCGATGCGGAAGTCCAACAAGCGCGTGGCCGAAAAACGCTTTGGCCTTGAAACTGGTGACGGGATTTTGCATGGCGTGGTCAGCCGCCTGACCTGGCAAAAGGGCATGGATATTTTTGCCTCGCTGCTGGATTGGCTGGCGGGCACCGGTGCCAGGCTTGCGCTGATAGGAACCGGCGAGGCTGCCATCGAAAAGGCAATTGCCGCCGCAGCTTTGCGCCATCCGGGCCGGATTGGTATGGTGACCTCCTATGACGAGGATTTGTCTCACCTCGTGCAAGGCGGTTGCGACACGATTCTGGTGCCGTCGCGCTTTGAGCCCTGTGGCCTCACCCAGCTATATGGCTTGCGCTATGGCTGCGTTCCAGTCGTTGCCCGCACGGGCGGCCTGGCGGATACCATCGTCGATGCCAATGACGCGGCCCTTGGGGCAGGTGTTGCAACCGGTTTGCTGTTTTCACCCGTCGATGGCAATTCCCTGCAAAATGTGCTTGTACGCGCGGCCTCGCTTTATGCCGATCACGCACGATGGATGGCCATGCAGAGGCAAGGCATGGCGGCAGATGTCTCGTGGGACCGCAGCGCATTGAAATATGTCGCGCTCTATCAATCGCTTGCAATGGACGGAAGAAATGATTGAGACTGTTCCCACGTTACCTTTTGAGGGGCAAAAACCCGGCACCTCCGGCTTGCGGAAGAAGGTAAAAGTATTCCAGCAGCCGCGTTACGCCGAAAATTTCATTCAATCCATTTTTGACGCGCTCTCCGGGTTTTCGGGCGCAACCCTGGTCATTGGTGGTGACGGTCGATATTTCAACCAGAATGTCGTGCAAACCGCCATACGCATGGCTGCGGCAAATGGTTTTGGCCGCGTGATTGTCGGCCGCAGCGGCTTGCTCTCCACACCTGCGGCCTCCCATCTCATTCGCAAGAACGGGGCGTTTGGCGGCATTATTCTCTCAGCCAGCCACAATCCGGGCGGACCAGATGGCGATTTCGGCGTTAAATACAATGCCGGCAATGGCGGACCTGCACCCGAAAAAGTCACCGATGCCATTTTCTCCCGCAGCAAATCCATCACGTCGTTCAAAACAAGTGATGCACCAGACATAGATTTGCACAGAACCGGCTTCGCCAATTCCGGCGGCATGAAAGTCGAAGTGGTGGATCCCGTCGCGGATTACGCGGCACTCATGCAGACACTGTTTGATTTCGACGCAATCCGCGCGCTCTTCAAATCCGGATTCAGCATGCGGTTTGACGGCATGGGAGCCATCACTGGGCCCTATGCACACCGCATTTTTGAAGAGCTGCTGGGCGCGGGGAACGGCACGGTGATAAACGGTGTTCCCTTGCCTGATTTCGGCGGCCATCATCCCGATCCAAATCTTGTGCACGCAAAAGAGCTTTGCGATGAGGTTCTGTCAGATCACGGCCCGCTGTTTGGCGCCGCGTCCGATGGCGATGGCGACCGCAATCTCATTGTCGGTCGCGGCATCTATGTGACGCCGTCGGATTCACTGGCCATCATCGCCGACAATGCCCACTTGGCGCCTGGATACAAGGGCGGAATTGCCGGCATCGCGCGTTCCATGCCCACCAGCGGAGCGGCTGATCTTGTGGCAGCCAAACTGGGCGTTCCCTGTTTTGAAACACCCACGGGATGGAAGTTTTTTGGCAACCTGCTTGATGCCGGCATGGCCACAGTCTGCGGCGAGGAAAGTTTCGGCACAGGGTCAAATCATGTGCGTGAGAAAGACGGTCTCTGGGCGGTTCTGATGTGGCTCAATATTTTGGCGCAGCGGCGCGAACCGGTCGCTGCCATCGTGCATTCGCACTGGCGTGAGTTCGGCCGCAACTTCTATACCCGGCATGATTATGAGGAAGTGGAATTGGATGCGGCCAACCGGTTGCAGGGGGCGTTGCGTGACAAGATGTCGGGGCTGCGCGGGCATCACGGCATCAGGCACACCGATGATTTCGCCTATGACGATCCTGTCGACGGCTCGCGAACCGCGGGGCAGGGCATTCGGCTTCTGTTTGAAGATGGCTCGCGCATCATTTACCGCCTGTCAGGCACCGGCACAGCGGGAGCGACACTGCGCGTCTATATCGAAAAATTCCAGCCAGATTCCAGCCAGCATGATGTTGAAACCCAATTGGCGCTTGCTGACCTCATCAGCTTGTCGCGTTCGATCGCAGAAATTGAAAAATACACGGGCCGCAAGCAGCCAACGGTGATCACCTGAGTTTCGCACTGTCGGAAAAACCAGGTCTTCCCTCGCCACTGGGCGTTACACTGGAACGAGAAGGCGCAAACGTCGCCATGTTTTCCAGGCACGGCACAGGCATTCAGGTCTGTCTGTTTGACGATGCTGGCGAGATGGAAATCCAGCGGTTGGACTTGCCCCAGCGCTCTGGCGATATTCATTTTGGTTTCATCAAGGGCTTGAAGCAGGGTACCCGGTATGGCTTGCGTGTTGAAGGTCCATGGGAACCAGGTCTTGGCCACCGTTTTGATTCTTCGAAACTGCTCGTTGACCCTTACGCGACAGAATTTGATCGTCCTTTTACATACGACGCCGCACTGGCACAGAGAGGTGTCGATACGGCTGCTCTCATGCCAAAATGCATTGCTCAATCAGTGTTGCCTGATGTTAAACAGCTTCCTTACAGAAAACCGGACTTCATCTATGAGATACCGGTCAAGGCGTTCACGATGTTGCATCCCGGGGTGCCGCCGGAAAAGCGTGGCAAGATTTCCGCGCTCTCCGAACCGGCTGTTATGGCGCACCTGCAGAGAATAGGTGTCGATACGGTTGAGTTAATGCCGATTGCGGCCTGGATCGATGAACGGCACTTGCCACCCCTCGGGCTTCGCAATGCCTGGGGATATAATTCTGTCGCATTTTTTGCGCCCGATCCCAGGTTGGCACCGGGCGGACTGACGGAAGTGCGCGATACTGTTTCCGTTCTGCATGCGGCGGGCATTCGCGTTGTTCTCGACGTCGTGTTCAACCACACAGGCGAAAGCGACGCGTTTGGTCCCACCCTGTCATTTCGCGGTTTCGACAATTCGGTTTATTATGCCCACGCGGACGGCGCCTTCATCAACGATACGGGGTGTGGCAACACGCTGGCCCTGAACCAATCACCCATGGTGCAATTGGTCATTGCAGCGCTGCGCCATTGGGTATTGAAGACTGGCGTCGATGGTTTCCGCTTTGACCTTGCAACCGTGATGGGCCGCATGGCCCATGGTTTTTCCGTCAAGGCCCCGTTGCTCGCTGCTATCGAGGAAGACCCCCTGTTGGCTAAATGCATTATGATTGCCGAACCGTGGGATGTGGGCCCTGGCGGCTATCAACTCGGCCATTTTCCCGCCCGCTGGCATGAATGGAACGACCGCTACCGAGATGACGTCCGCAAATTCTGGCGCGGCGACGCCCACTCTGCCAACAGCATGGCCACCCGCCTTGTCGGCTCATCGGATATTTTCGCGCCAGATCGCAAACCCTCCTGCAGCATAAACTTCATTGCTGCCCATGACGGCTTTACGTTGCGTGATGCGACCACCTATCAGGCGAAAAACAATTATGCCAATGGCGAGGATAACCGCGACGGCAACAGCCATGAGCCAACCTGGGTTGGAGGCGATGTCCGTGCCTTTCTTGCCACGCTGTTCTTCTCGCGTGGAACGGTGATGCTGACCGCCGGAGACGAGTTTGGCCGCACCCAAAACGGCAACAACAACGCCTATGCGCAGGACAACGCCACGACTTGGCTGGATTGGGCCACAGCCGATAAAATACTTGTTGATTTTGTCGTGGAGCTTGCAGCCCTGCGCAGGGAAAACAAGATTATTCGAGATGACCGTTTTCTTGACGGCGGCTCCGATGCGATCTGGCTGGGCGACGACGGAAGGCCGTTGGACTGGTCCAAGCCCGCCACCCGCATTTTGGGGCTTGTTCTCGAAAGCGGGGAAAACCGTATCGCCATCTGGATCAACGGCCAGCATACGGCCGTCAACCCGAAATTTGAGCCCCGCAAGGGTTGCAAGTGGGTTCAACGCTTTTGCTCATCTGCCGGGAATAGTCTGCGCCACCCGGCAGTTTCACTTTACATTGAGCAGTCTGACGAAGAGGCATAGGTCCGGAATGTCGCACATGTGCATTGCACCGCAATTGCTGCAATGCAACGCATCGGCAGTGACAATTGTGCGAGTCAAATCAAGCAGTCTTCGGATTGACGCTATAGCGCTCAGCCAGCGCCCTCACGTCTCTTGACTATGTTGTATCGCTCGACGGACTGTCTCTGTTGTCGTGGCGCTCCCGTGAAGAACCTGGCCCATAGTGTCTCCTTCCATTCGACGGTCAAAATCGTACCATCAAATATCGGGACTGAACATCTGGGAGGTTAACCATCGGAAGCCGGGGTGCCCGCAACACTTGGCAATGCTTCGTTTTCTGAAGGCAGGGTGCTGACCACAAATCCATTACCATCAATGCCCAACTGGGTAAGCTGCGCAAACCCTAAATGCGGTAGGCCATTTCGGCATTTATTTGAGGTTGCGAGGCAACATAAGTCACGTAAATCAGTTTTGATTGCATTGACCTGAATTCGAGTTAACCTGTTTAAGTACAGAAAGGCCCTGAGCCAGAGTCAAAAAGTGCGCAACATTGTAACATCAAAAGCCCTGAAA
>JANMHO010000218.1:0-8451 GCA_031375195.1 Rhodobiaceae bacterium | reverse complement strand
GGCGCCTTCCATGGCGATGGGATAGTTGATGCCACGGCCGAGATAGAGAACATCGCGGGCGCCGGCGATTTCACGGGCCACTTTTTCGATCTGTTTTTCCTGCCGCAGGATTTCAGACATGTGGCGCGGCGCTTCGATAAGGGCGCCAACCAATTCCTGTTCCATTGCGAGAGCAAGGTGGCCGCGCTGCTTTGCGGCAAAAAGGGCCAGGCATGCAAGCACGGTCAACTGGCAAGTGAACGCCTTGGTCGATGCCACGCCGATCTCCGGCCCGGCATAGGTGCGCATCGCCATGCTGGCCTCTCGCGCTATCGTTGATTCCGGCACGTTGACAATGGCCAGTGTGTGCTGCCCCTGGGATTTGCAATAGCGGAGCGCTGCCAAAGTATCGGCGGTTTCGCCGGACTGCGAAATGACAATCGACAATCCCTTGGGCGTGAGCGGCGCTTCGCGGTAACGGAATTCGGAAGCGATATCCACTTCCGTCGGCAATCGCGCAACGCGCTCGAACCAGTACTTCGCCACCTGCCCAGCGTAGGATGCAGTGCCGCAGGCTGTGATTGTCAGGCGGTCCAAGGCATTGAAGTCAATTGCCAAACCCGGCGGCGTCCTCACGGCGCGCGTTGAGAAATCAACGTATTCGGCGAGTGTATGTCCGACAACTTCGGGCTGCTCTTCGATTTCCTTGGCCATGAAATGCCGATGGTTGCCCTTGTCCATCATCATCGATGAGGCCTGTGAAAAACTCATTTGCCGGGTGACTGGCCTGTTCTGCGCGTCGAAAATTTCCACTGAGGCCCGGGTGAGCACGGCCCAGTCCCCATCCTCAAGATAGGTCACCCTGTTGGTGAAAGGCGCGAGCGCTATGGCGTCGGAGCCCAGGTACATTTCGCCATCGCCGTGGCCAACAGCCAGGGGGCTGCCTTTGCGTGCGCCGATCAGGAGGTTGTTGTCGCTCTTGAAAAGGATGGCGAAGGCAAACGCGCCCCGCAGCCTCGCCAAAACGTCACGCACCGCATCGCGCGGGGATTTCCCTTGGGTGCGCTCGTGCGCCAACAGGTGGGCTACAACTTCTGTGTCAGTTTCGGTCAGGAACTTGGCGCCAGTGGCGGCCAATTCTTCCTTCATCTCACGGAAATTTTCAATGATGCCATTGTGGACAATGACGACATCGCCCGCCGTGTGGGGGTGGGCGTTGGTTTCATTGGCGGCCCCATGGGTGGCCCAGCGGGTGTGGCCAATTCCTGTCACGCCCATGAGCGGCTTATCACGCAGGCGCTCCTCCAGATTCTTGAGCTTGCCGGCTGCCCGGCGGCGTTCGATTTCGCCATTCTCGATAGTGGCGACACCGGCTGAATCATAGCCGCGATATTCCAGGCGGCGCAGCGCCTCGACGATGCCAAGGGCCACGGGTTCCTTGCCGAGAATGCCAACAATTCCGCACATCGCTATCTAACCCTTCCTTGCCGCTGCCTTGCGGGCCTGCTTCATTTTGCGGTAGCGCGCAGCCCAGCCCTCTTTCACCCGCAGTTCGCTCCGCGTGATGGCCAGTGAATCGGCGGGCACATCCGCGCCTATGACACTTCCTGCGGCGACATTGGCGCCATCGCCAATTCTGACAGGCGCGATCAGCGCTGTGTTGGAGCCTATGAACACGTTCGACCCGATTTCCGTGACGTGCTTCTCATAGCCATCATAGTTGCAGGTGATGGCACCGGCGCCAATATTGGAACCCGCTCCGACGCTGGCATCGCCGATATAGCTGAGGTGATTGGCCTTGACTCCCTTGCCGATGACGGATTTCTTGACTTCGACAAAGTTGCCGATGTGGGCGTCTTCACCAATCCTGGCTCCGGGCCTCAGCCTGGCGAAAGGGCCAATTCGCGCGCCCTTGGCGATGGTGGTTCCTTCAATATGGCAATTGGCCAAAATTCGCACGTCATCGGCAACTGTAACGCCTGGCCCGAAGAAGACATTGGGCTCGATGGTGACATCTTTGCCAATTTTTGTGTCGGCAGAAAAATAAACGGTTTCAGGTGCAATGAGCGTTGCGCCGTCCAGCATTGCTTTATTGCGATACTCTGCCTGCAGGGTTGCTTCAATGCCAGCGAGCTGCGCCCTATCATTTATGCCCGCCACCTCAGTTTCCGGGCAAGTCGAATAACCTACGCGCGCGCCTGATTTTGCCACGAGTTCCGCCAAGTCGGTGAGGTAGATTTCGCCCTTGGCGTTGTTGCCTTTGACCAGCGGAAGATACTTCCAAAGAACGTCTGCCTGAACTGCAATAATGCCGGAATTACAAAGTGTTATAGCCCTCTCTTCGGGTGTTGCGTCAAGTTCTTCCCGGATGGATTTGATGGTCTCACCGGGGCCTGTCAGCAACCGCCCGTAGCCTGTTGGATTTTCTGCCTCAAATGCCAAATAAGCCAGTGGCGTGTTGCCATCAGTTTTGCCGATCAACTTGGCAATCGAAGCCGCGCTGATCAAGGGGGCATCGGCATAGACGACGATGACGATGCCTGAAAACCCAGCGAGGCTTTCCCTCGCCGCCAAGACCGCATGGCCAGTTCCCAAGCGCTTGGTTTGGATGGCAATGGCGCTGCCTGGAACATAGCGTTGGGCTTCCTGACCGACGGTTTCCATATCCGGGCCCACCACAATCACGGTCTGCCTGGCAGCCAAAGCGGCGGTTCCGGTCAGCACATGCCCCAGAAGAGAACGTCCGGCCGCTTTGTGCAGAACCTTGGGGATGCCGGACTTCATGCGGGTGCCCATTCCCGCCGCCAAAACGATAAGTGCCGTGTTTATCATGCTTTACCAGTCATCCCAGGAATCGGCCCGCCCGCCCAATATAGCTGTATTTTTCGGGAATGGGACTACAATACAACACTTGACCCCCTGTTGCACCGCAACTATGGTCCGCCGCAATCCGCGAAGGGATGACTCGTGGGGCCCGTAGCTCAGTGGTAGAGCGGTTGACTTTTAATCAATAGGTCGCGCGTTCGATCCGCGCCGGGCTCACCAGCATGGCTGAGGACAGGAAACGCTCAACGAGTTTTGCCCAGAAGGTCGGGCCGTGGACCAGCAGTTCATCGTTAAAATTGTACGAAGAATCATGCAGGTTGGCGCTTTCGCCGTTGCCGATGCCGAAAAAGCAGGAGGGAGCCACCTCCTGCATGAAGGCGAAATCCTCGGAGAACATGAAGGGGCCGCGCAGGTCTATGCGGGCGGGGTCTTGGCCCTGTTCAATGGCTAGATCGCGCACCAGCTTGGCGTGTTCTGGCGTGTTGCAGCCGGGCGGATAGCTGATGCCGGGGTTATAGGAAATATCAGCCTCGCAGCCGTAGGATTTTGCCTGTTCGTTAACCAATGATTCAATTCGGCGGCGCAGGAGTTCGCGCACATCATTGGTGCAACTCCGGACGCCAATTTTGAGGAAGGCTTCGCCGGGGATTATGGTGGCGAGATTTCCGGAATTGAAGGCGCCAACTGTCACCACCGCCGGGTCAAGCGGGTTCACGTTGCGCGCGACTATTGTTTGCAAGGCCAGGACGATTCCGGATGCGGCGACAATCGGGTCGGCAGCCTTGTGCGGTATTGCGCCGTGGCCGCCAATGCCGCGCACAGTCACTTCCACAATGTCGACTGCTGCTGTGATGGCCCCGCCACGCACGGTGATCTGGCCGGTTTCATCTCCCGGAAGGTTATGCATGGCGAACACCGCGTCACAGGGAAAACGCTTGAACAGCCCCTCCTCGATCATGCGTTTGGCGCCGCTGATGTCTTCTTCGGCGGGCTGGAATATCAGGTGCACGGTGCCGTCGAAGTTTTTGGTTTCTGAGAGACGGCGGGCAGCACCAAGCAGCATTGCGGTGTGTCCGTCATGGCCGCAAGCATGCATCTTGCCGGGTGATTTCGACGCATAGGGCAGATTGGTTGTCTCGTGAATGGGCAGCGCATCCATGTCAGCGCGAAGCCCTATTGCGCGGCGGCTTGCGCCATTTGAAAGCGTGCCGATGACGCCTGTTCCGGCAATTCCTGTCGTTACCCTGAAACCAAGGCGGTTGAGTTCTTCGGCAACGATCCTGCTGGTCCGGAATTCCTCAAACTGCAACTCGGGATGCATATGGAGGTCATGGCGGATGGCGATGAGATCATCAGCATGATCCACAAATTGTTCAGGGTTCATCGCTTCTGCGGCACTTGTTTTTCGACTGTGACGATAGCGCGATTTAGGAAATATACGAGAATAAAATAGACAACGGCAATCATGATGAGTGGTTCATAAGTGCGAAGTGTATTGGATTTTATCTTTCCTGCCACGCCATAGAGTTCCATAACTGTTACAGTCGAGGCAAGAGGAGTTGCCTTCAGTTGTGAAATAACCTCGCCGCCAAGTGTCGGCAGCACGATGCGGAAGGCGCGAGGCAACCAAATTCTGCGCAGTGTTGTGAAAGGCGACATGCCATAGGCGCGCGCCGCTTCAAGCTCGCCTTTTGGAACGCCAAGAAAGGCGCCCCGCATAATTTCACCTTCATACCCGGCAAAACTGAGCGTCAGCGCCAACGCTGCGTAATAGAACCCTTCAATGAGGACGGGCCAAATGAAACTCTGCCGAAGCGAAGGAAAATCCGGGAAAAAGGAACCAAGCCCATAGTAGAGGAGCCATAATTGCACCAGCAGCGGCGTGCCTCGAATGACGGTGCAAAATCCCTTGGCCAGCAAGGCCAGCGGCCATGGCCCGGTGACCTGAACAAGGCCGATTGGCACGGCCAACAAAAAACCAAAAAACACCGAAACGACCAGCAGAAGGATACTGAGATAGAGCCCGTGAGTGAGCTGGGTGAAATACTTCGGGAACCACGTCCAATCAGCAGTTTTGCCGGCTTCCAATATGATGTTCAGCAAACCCCAAGCCAGCGCGACAGTAAGGACTACTGCGATACCAAAGCGAACCCAATTCAACTTTGGCTGGTGAAGTTCCCCGACTTGCGAGGGGATCTGCGCCCAGGCATAGGAAGCAATGAAGACTTTCGCAGCCACCGCTGCAACGCCCAGGCCAACAATCAATGTCCAAACCAGCCCCAGTATTTCGGTAACACCATAGGTTGTCGCGGCCTGGTCCATCTGCCCTACCTCGAAACCCTAGGCTGGCCAACTCGAACTCTGCTTTCAATTTTGCCAAAACCCCACATTGAGAAGATGGAAATCAGCAGATAGACGGCCGCTGCCAGCGTAAAAAACAGGAAGTAGTGCTTGGTGGTGGAGGATCCCGCCGCCTGCTTCGCGGTTGAGATCAGCTCACTATAGCCCACGACAAACACCAGGGATGAATCCTTGGTGACATTGAGCCAGAGGTTGGTCAAGCCGGGCAGCGCATTTGGCAGCATGGCGGGAAGTATGACGCGCCGAAAACGCAGCCAAGGCGACATGCCATAGGCGACTGCCGCCTCTATTTGGCCAACATGAATCGCCTGAATTGCACCCCTGATAACCTCTGTGTGATATGCACCCTGGACAAAACCAAGCACCACAACCGCCGCAAGAAAACCATTTATTCTTATCGGTGGTTGGCCAGCGAAGGCCAGCGCCTGATTGATCAAATCACTTACCAGATAATACAGCACGATGATGAGCAACAATTCAGGAAGAGAGCGAACCAGAGTCGTGTACCAACCCAAAGCCCGCTTTAGCGCATCATTGCCCACAAGCTTGCCCATGGCGCCGCAAAGCCCGAGCATTATGCCAAATGCATAAGCGAAAACGGAGATACCTATGGTGCTGAGCGCACCCCACGCCAGCGGCCCGCTCCACGCCCACAAAAGTTCAAGTGAATTTCCTGATGCGCTCATGCCACCCGCTGCTATCTCCCAGGCGATGCCCGCATTCTGAGACACCCCAAAATGCGGGCCACTTCACGACTATTTTGTTGGTAATTGAAGAACCCCGTTAATATCCGGGTATTTTTCCGTGATCTTTTGAATTGTCCCGTCAACGGCAAGCGCGCTTATCGCGGCATTCAACTTATCTTTCAGCGCGGTGTCTTCCTTGCGAACGCCACCGCCAGCGCCCAAACCAAGAATGGTGACATCTTCTGCAACAATCCCCTTGGATTCGCAGCAAGCAGCGCCCGACTCACCTTTCAGGAATGCATCAAGCGCAGCGCTATCAGCCTGAACGTAGTCAAGCCTGCCAGAGAACAGGTCCTGATTTGCCTCTTCCTGTGTCTGGTAAGTTTTTATGGTCGATTCAGCATAGTATTTTTCGGCGTAATTTTGATGCGTCGTTGACACTTGGACGCCGAGAGTCTTGCCCTTCAAGTGCGCCGGTGTGATGTCCATGTCGCCATTCTTCGCACCCATAATCATCGACGGCGTGTTGTAGTACATATTGGTGAAATCGATTGTTTTCTTGCGCTCATCGGTGATCGACATTGAAGACCAGATAACGTCAATCTGCTTCGCGGTGAGAGCTGGAATAATACCTTCCCAAGCTGTCTCAATAATTTCGCATTTTTCGTTCATTTTGGCGCAAACCGCATCCATCAAATCAACTTCCCAACCGGTCCACTTGCCGGAGGCATCCTTTACAGTGAATGGCGCATAGGGCTCAGCCGCGACGCCAAACTTCAAATCGGCATAGGCAGGAGACGCGGCAGCCATAAGTGCCACCGTCGCCGCCGCCATCATAATTCTACGTGAAATCTTCATTTTAGTATCCCTTTCCTGTTAGGTTTTCCCGACTCCGGCTTCAATGGATGCCCGAGACGAACTGTTTGCACCGCGCGCTTATTGGCGCGCCAAAGACTTGTTTCGGAGGGCCTTCTTCTTCGATAACTCCCTTGTGCAAGTAGATGACGTGACTGGAAACATCGCGCGCAAATTTCATTTCGTGCGTGACCAAAATCATGGTGCGACCCTCGTTGGCCAGATCACGAATAACTTTTAAAACCTCACCCACCAGTTCCGGATCGAGCGCCGAGGTCGGTTCATCAAACAGCATGACCTTGGGTTCCATGGCCAGTGCGCGGGCGATCGCCGCGCGCTGCTGCTGGCCACCCGACAGAAATGACGGATACTGGTCACGCTTTTCATACAGCCCAACCTTGTTCAGCAGTTTTTCGGCGCGCGCCGTGGCGTCGGCCTTGGACAGTCCCAATACATGGACGGGCGCTTCGATGACGTTTTGCATCACCGTCAGATGCTGCCAGAGATTGAAGCTTTGGAAAACCATGCCAAGCCTGGTGCGCACCCGCTCCAGCTGGCGGCGGTCACTGGGGTGCAGATTGCCGTCATTGTGGGGCTTCAAGGCGACTTCGTCGCCGGTCACGGTGATGCGGCCCTTGGTGGGCATTTCAAGGAAATTGATGCAGCGCAAAAACGTACTCTTGCCGGAGCCCGAAGCGCCGATCATGGAGACAACATCGCCCTCTCGCGCCTCAAGGGAGACGCCTTTCAGCACCTCAAGATCACCGAATTTCTTGTGCAAATCCTCGACGACAACGGCCATGGGCCTTGCGTCATTTGTTATTTCCTTGCGTGCTGCCACGCGTCCTCCCCTGAGAGCTTGTGCTCTTCTCATGACGCGCACCTTAGCATCGATTTTGAATTCTGCAATTCGCGAAATTAGCCGCCGGCGATCTGGGCGGCTTTTTGAACCAGAACTTCCGCCTGACGGATCGAGGCGTAGTCAATCAAGCGGCCGTCCAGGGAAACAGCGCCTTTTCCGGCCTTGGCGGCCTCCTCCATGGCGGCGATGATCTTTTTGGCACGGGCAACGTCGGCGTCCGAGGGGCTCATCACTTCATTCGCCAAGGGGATTTGCGAAGGGTGGATGGCCCATTTGCCCTCGCAGCCCAGAACGGCGGCCCGAAGGCCAGCAGCGCGGAAAGCTTCCGCATCCGTGAAGTTTCCGAAGGGGCCGTCGACCGGGCGCAATCCGTTGGCGCGGGCTGCCACAACCATCCGCGCGATGGCATAATGCCACATGTCGCCCCAATGGGTTTGGCGGGCACCGTCGGTGAGATGCTCGGTCAGAACCGCATAATCGGCATTGGCGCCGCCTATTGAGGTGGTGCGGGCCTTGGTGGAAGCGGCATAGTCCGCCACGCCGAAATGCAGCGATTCATTGCGTTTTGAAGCAGCGGCGATCGCATGGATATTTTGCATCCCGAGAGCGGTTTCGATGATCATTTCAAAGCCTACACGCTTCTTGCGGCCCTTGGCGGCTTCAATCTGGGTGCAGAGCATGTCAATGGCATACACATCAGACGCGGTGCCAACCTTGGGGATCATGATCAGGTCAAGCCGGTCCGACGCTTGCTCAAGCACGTCCACCACGTCACGGTACATATAATGGGTGTCCAGGCCGTTGATGCGGACCGAGAGTGTCTTGCGCCCCCAGTCAATATCGCCAATGGCCTGGATGACATTCTTGCGGGCCTGCGCTTTA
>JANMHO010000030.1:0-1595 GCA_031375195.1 Rhodobiaceae bacterium | reverse complement strand
CAGGCCAATGACGTTTCTGCCTATATTCCAACCAACGTGATTTCGATCACCGATGGCCAGATCTTCCTTGAAACGGATCTGTTCTATCAGGGCATCCGCCCGGCGGTGAACGTGGGCCTCTCGGTGTCGCGCGTGGGCTCTGCCGCCCAGGTGAAAGCGATGAAACAGGTTGCCGGCAAGATCAAGGGCGAGCTAGCGCAATACCGCGAAATGGCGGCCTTCGCCCAGTTCGGTTCTGATCTTGATGCTTCAACCCAGCGCTTGCTCAACCGCGGCGCGCGCCTCACTGAATTGCTCAAGCAACCGCAGTTCTCGCCGCTCAAGACGGAAGAACAGGTTGTGGCGATTTATGCAGGTGTCAACGGTTATCTTGACGGCATCGCGGTGAACCGCATCCGTGACTTTGAAGATGGGCTGCTGCGCCTGATGCGCGACAAGCACATGGACATCATGGATTCAATCCGCACGGAAAAGCAGATCACCGATGCCATGGGTGTGAAGCTCAAGGCCGTGGTTGATGGTTTCGCCAAGAGCTTTGCATAAGGGTTTCCGATGGCAAGTCTCAAAGACCTCCGCAACCGCATCGCCTCGGTCAAGGCGACCCGCAAGATCACCAAGGCCATGCAGATGGTGGCGGCGGCGAAATTGCGGCGGGCTCAGGAAGCAGCAGTTGCCGCGCGGCCCTATTCGGAACGGATGGCTGCGGTTCTCGCCAATCTGGCAAGCGCCGTTGAAGGCAGGGATGGCGCCCCGGCGCTTCTGGCCGGCACTGGAAAAGATCAGACTCATTTGCTGGTGATTGCAACGGCCGAACGCGGGCTCTGCGGCGGCTTCAATTCCTCCATTGTGCGCCTGGCCCGTGATCATGCGGAAAGGCTGATGGCCCAGGGTAAGACGGTCAAGATCATGACGGTTGGCAAGAAGGGCAATGACGCGCTGAAGCGCGTCTATGGCAAATACATCGTCGATGCGGTGGATTTCCGCGGCCTCAAGCAACTGGCATTTTTTAACGCGCAACCCGTGGGCGCGAAAATCATCAGCCTGTTCAACGCTGGTGAGTTTGACGTGTGCACGCTTTTCTTTGCGGAATTCAAATCGGTGATGTCGCAGAAGCCAACTGCCCTGCAGCTTATTCCGGCGGCAGTGGCTGGCGGCAAGGCACCCGATCTCGGCGGCGCCATTTATGATGCGGAGCCCGATGAAGGCGAAATTCTCAGCGACCTCTTGCCGCGCAATATTTCAGTGCAGGTGTTCCGCGCGCTTCTTGAAAACGCCGCGTCTGAACAGGGCGCCCGCATGAGCGCCATGGACAGCGCCACGCGCAACGCCGGCGACATGATCAACAAGCTGTCGATCAAATACAACCGCCAGCGGCAGGCCCAGATTACCAAAGAACTTATCGAAATCATTTCAGGCGCGGAAGCGCTGTAAGAGACGAAGAGAAGGACCGAAGACATGGCGAAGACCGCTGCAGCAGTAAAATCCAAGGGCCAACTGGTTGGCCGCATCACCCAGGTGACGGGCGCTGTCATCGACGTGCAGTTCGAAGGCGACCTGCCGCAAATTCTCAACGCGCTGGAAACCACCAATGGCGG
>JANMHO010000023.1:0-14106 GCA_031375195.1 Rhodobiaceae bacterium | reverse complement strand
AACCTTTCACCGCATCCGCGTGCCCAAGGCGCATTCCTTCATTAGTCCGCTGCTCTATGCCGTTCCCGTGCAATTGCTGGCCTACCATGCCGCCGTGTTCATCGGCACCGACGTGGACCAGCCCCGCAACCTGGCGAAATCAGTGACAGTTGAGTAAATGTATCGTTGGTGTTGCCCGCAAAACTCACGTAGCATGGAGATTATCGAATCACTTTCGCGGGGATTGAAAATGAAACTTAGCGCGCCAACTACCGTGGTGTTTATTGTAGCTTTGGTCATCGCAATCATCGCCGCGCTTGCGGCGCTTGGCACTGTTTCCATTGTTCCAATTGCATCGGTGTGGATCATGGCTATCGCGTTCGCGGTTCTTGCGGTGGGATGTCTTGTTCGCGGCGCTTGAGCCAAGTCTAGGTCACCTTTATCCGCCTTGAAAATGCCATCACCACAAGCGCTAGCAAGCAAAGCGCCGCCGCTATGAAGAATGTTATGCTTGGCGATTGAAATGGCGCGTCGGCGCTAATAAAGAATCCGAACAGCTGTGCAAACATGACGGTGCCCACCAGCATGGCGAGATTTTGGGCGCTGGCGATGCCACCCTGCAATTCGCCTTGCGAATCGGCTGGCGCTTCCTTCGACATAAGCGCTGTTTCCGCAGGAAAAACTATGCCCTCGGGCGCATGCAGCACCAGCAGTATGACGACCATGTTCAAATTCTCGGCAAGGCCGTACCCAATGGCGGCGATAACCGACGTTGCCAAGCCCATCAGGGCAGCTTTTCTTTCGCCAAACAACTTAACCACAGGGCCTGTCAAGCCGCCCTGGACCACTGCCGCCATCAGACCAAAAACTGCCAGGGTCAGTCCGATGGTCGATTCACTCCAGCCAAACCGGGCAATGCCCCAGAATGGCCAGATTGCCGGATAGACCGACGTGGCGAAGAAGAAAATCGCCACCACAACAAGCAGTGGCATAACCTGTTTATTGGAGGAGAAGACTTTAAGCGCACCCATCGGGCTTGATCGCGCCAATGAAAATGGCCGGCGCAGCGCGGGATTCAGTGTTTCGGGCAAGACAAAATACCCATAGACAAAATTAAGTATTGAGACACCTGCTGCCACAAAGAACGGCACACGTGGACCCAGTTCGCCAAGTATTCCGCCAATCGCTGGCCCGATCACAAAGCCCAGGCCAAATGCGGCTCCGACCAGTCCAAAAACCCTGGCCCGGTCTTCAGGATTGGTGATGTCGGCCAAATAGGCATTGGCGATTGTGTAGGACGCGCCGCACAGGCCCGCCAACAGGCGGCCCGCAAGCAGCCACCAGACATTCGGCGCGAACGCGGTGAGCAGATAGTCTGCTCCAAGGCCAAAAACCGAAATCAGCAACAGGGGCCTGCGCCCATAGGCATCGGACAGGTTGCCCATGATGGGGCCGAATAAGAACTGCATGCCGCCATAGGCAAGAAACAACCATCCGCCGATGAGCGATGCGCCGGCGAGGTCAATCTCCGCCACAGTCTGTATCAAACGTGGCGTGACCGGAAGGATGAGGCCGAAACCAACCATGTCAAGAAACACGGTGACCAGCACAAATGCGATGGCGTGCCGACGGGGTGAGTGGTGGGCTATTCCAGGCGCTTTCAATGCGCGCGGCGCTCGCGGAGCGTGTAGCTGTTTTTCTTTGCGTCGAAGGCCTTGAAGTACTCGTTCACCTGTGGATGGCGCACGGGCCTGCCTGTCACGTCAACCAGCAGATTCTGCTCAGACACATAGGCCACATATTCGGTTTCCTCATTCTCGGCCAGCAAATGATAAAACGGCTGGTCCTTGCGCGGGCGCGCCTCAGCGGGAATTGAGTTCCACCATTCCTCCGTGTTGCTGAAAACCGGATCAACATCGAAAATCACGCCGCGGAAAGAAAACAGCCGGTGCTTTACAACCTGTCCGATCTGAAACTTTGCTGTTGGCAACTCGCTCATGGCACCTGAATGCCAATTCCTGGACCAGAATGCAAACTGATTTGTTCAGGCGGAATTCCGCATGGCGAAGGGCAGGTTGCGCGAAGGCGAGAGGCCATGGCGCATCACAAATTTTTTCAGCGGACCCAAGAAATGCAGCGCCGCAAGGCTCAGGGCGCGGCCACTTTCAAGCGGCATGTAACCAAGGAGCAGGGACTTGTTCATCAGGTCAATGATGTTTTGCCGGGGCAGGACTTCGGCGCGGCGGGAGTCATTGTATTCGGCAATCACGGCATCGCTGCCAGCATCCTTTGCTGCCAGAATGAGATCAACCGCAAGGGCTGCATCTTTCAACGACATGTTGAGGCCCTGCGCACCGATGGGCGGCACCACATGGGCAGCCTCTCCAACCAGTATTGTCCGGTTCTTCGCAAAGTGACGGGCTGTGAGCCCCTTCATGGGGAACGCCTTGCGTGGGCCAATGTTTGAGATGAGGCCAAGTTCGCCATGGGTGGAAATCTGGATTTCGGCAGCCAGATCCTTGTCGCTGAGCGCCATGATGGCGTCAGCGCGGGCAGGGCGCTCCATCCACACCAGACTTGAGCGACCATCCGCAAGGGGGACTGTGGTGAACGGTCCAGCCAACTTGTGATATTCGACAGAAATGTCGTTGTGCCCCATGGAATGCGCAAAACTTGTGGCAATGGCAGCCTGGTCATAGGCCCAGATGTCAACCGTGATTCCCGCAGCGCTTCTCAGGATTGAGTTTGCTCCATCAGCCGCGACGCAGACCTGTGCCGAAAGTTCTCCGCCATTTGACATCGAGACCCGAATTGATTCCCTGTCCGACGTCGCCTCGGTTACCGTGGCCTCGACAAGGGGTACACCCAGTTCGATCGCACGTGCGTATAGCGTGGGGAGAAGCGCATTCAGCGGTATATTCCACCCGAAAGCTTCCAGTTCAAGTTCCCGCGAATCAAACTCCAGGTTTGGCGCCATCAGAAGAGAGCCGGTATCATCGACCATCCGGAGCTTGCGAAGCGGCGCAGCCCTGCTCGCCAATTCGCCGGGCCACACACCCAGATACATCAGCAATTGAATTGAAGGCTGCATAAGCGCAACCGTGCGTGGATCGTCCGTCATTGGCGGCGCGATCAAGGCTGCGCGCACGCCTTCTTTAGCAAGAAGGACTGCGGCCACCAGACCAGCAGGCCCGGCGCCAGCGACAATGACCTTGAAATCAGTCACACCTGCTTCGCCGCAAGGGTAGTTTTGATCATGCTTTCCCGCTGCGAGAATGTTGCATGGAATGATTTGATCTGAGGCCGGGTGTCACGCCAATTCATGTCCGGCAGGCGGAAATCCATGTAGGAAAGAGCGACTGCGGCGGCAATCGAACCGGCGGTTACATCGCCCAAGTCCTTCGTCCAGTTTTTTTCCAGGTCATCCATCGCCGAATTCATGCGTTGCTCGGCGCGAGCCATCCATTCGACCCACTGCAAGCCCTGTGGGCGCGCGGCAACTTCATAGCGATACGCAACAGCAACATCAGCGAGGCCTTGGCCCAATGCCTGCAGTGTCAGGACCCGAAACCGCTTCACGCCATCATCAGGAATCAGTGTCTTGTTCCCCGCCACATGAGCCAGATACTCAATGATCACCCGGCTGTCGTATATGGGATGATGATGGTCAGTTTCGAGAACAGGTATTTTTCCAAGTGGTGAAAGCTCGGTCACCTTCAAGTTGGGTTCGGTCGGCTTGACGGTTTCCCTGATCTGCTCAACCTTGTTACCCAATCCACATTCATGGGCAGTCACAAGCGCCATCCGCACAAAGGGTGAAATGATATCACCATAAATCTTCATCAGTTTGCTCCTGCCGACTTAAATTTCCATCAATCAGCTTAGACCAGAGCAGGGCAACATCAAATGGCAAAACTTCCGTTCAATACTTCCGCAGCAACCCGACAAGACGGCCTTGCACACTCACACGATCAGGGCCAAAAATGCGGGTTTCATAGGCTGGGTTTGCGGCTTCAAGGGCAATGGAATCGCCCTTCTTGCGCAAGCGCTTGAGGGTGGCTTCCTCGCCATCAACCAGCGCCACGATGATCTCGCCATTATTGGCCGTGTCGCCCTTGCGGATCAAAACTGTATCGCCATCAAAAATACCGGCGTCAATCATGGAGTCGCCCTTGACCTCGAGGGCAAAGTGCTCGCCGCCGCCCAGCATTTCAGGCGGAACAGAGATGTTGTGCGTATGATCCTGAATGGCGGCAACGGGTACGCCCGCCGCAATGCGCCCCATGAGGGGAACCATGACTGACCTTGGAATTCCATCATTTGCCACAGGCATGGGCTTAACCTTGCCAAGGCTGCCCTGAATAACATTGGGTGAGAATCCAGATTTCCTGGACGCAAGGCTCGGCGAATGGGATTCCGGCAGCTTGATCACCTCAAGGGCCCGCGCGCGGTTGGCCATGCGCTTCAGAAACCCACGCTCCTCCAAGGCCACAATGAGCCGGTGAACGCCGGATTTGGACTGCAGGTTCAGCGCTTCCTTCATTTCTTCAAACGAAGGTGGAACGCCTTCCTCCTTCAGACGCTCATTGATGAACAGCAGCAGCTCGAGTTGTTTGCGGGTCAGCATTTCGGGGCACTTCCTTGAAAAAAACCTGATTTGGAACAAACCTGCAACAATTATACAGGTTCCGGTTTAGTTCTGCAAGTGTTTACTCTCTGTAACGGTCAGAAATCGAGATTCAATATGGAAACAAGGTCTCCGGCGCGGGCTTCCACCGCGTTTGGCGTGCGAATGATCAGGCAATGGGCGTCCCGTAGAGTGCGTTGCATGGAAGAATCCTGCACCGTGAATGGTGTTGCGATTCGCGCCCCATCATCAGTGAGCGAAAGCGTTGCGCGCACATAATCCTGTCTGCTGTCATTGGCGGCCATGGCGGCCCCCAGCCGCGCCATTGCTGGCCGATCCTCCAATGGCAATCCCTGCAGCGCATCAAGCAGGGGCTTGAGAAAGAGCCGGGCGCAGACAAGGGCCGAGACGGGATTGCCCGGCAGGCCCATAACGTGTTGCCTTGCCTTCCTGCCATACATGAAGGGCTTGCCCGGCCGCATGGCAATTTTCCAGAAGTCGATTTTGACGCCCGTGTTGCGGAGCGCCTCCTGAATGAAATCATGGTCGCCGACGGAGGCGCCTCCCGTGGTGACCAGCACATCGGCCTTGGCCACTTTGAGGATGGCGCGTTCAGTGGCCTTGAGATTGTCCTTCACGATTCCGCAATTGATGACGACGGCCCCAAAGCTTTCAGCCATGGCGGCGAGCGCGTTGCTGTTGGAGGAAATGATCTGGTCAGCGCGGGGGGAACCGCCGGGCAGAACCAACTCATCGCCCGTCGCGATGACGGCCACCAAAGGTTTCCTCCGCACGCGGATTAAACCGCGATTCATTGCCGCGGCCAAGCCCATGTCGCGCGCGTTGAGCTTGACGCCTGCTGGAAGCAGCGTTTCGCCCTTTTTGAAATCCAGTCCACGCGTCCTGATATTCTGGCCCACACGGACGGCTTGAAGCAGGGTGACGGACTTTCCATCAGTCTCCGTATTCTCCTGGATGACTACAGCATTGGCGTTTTCCGGCACCGGCGCGCCCGTGAAGATGCGAACGGCTTCACCCGCTTTCAGCTTGCCCCTGAATGCATGGCCCGCGGCAGACGTTCCAATGAGCTTGAGCCTTGCCGCGCCATCTTCGGCGCGCAGTGCATAGCCATCCATGGCGGAAGCGGGGAAGGGCGGTTGATCCCGCTTGGCTCTGAGGGCCTTGCCCAGTACGCGGTCCCGTGAATTCTTGAGCGCAACAGTTTCCAGCGCCAGCGGCTTGACGTTTTTCAGAATGCGCGCGCGGGCCTCCTCAACGGGCATCAGGGCCATGCTCACCCCGCTGCAAACGCGCCGGATTTTCCGCCGGATTTTTCGACCAACCGCAGATCGGTAATTCGCATTCCACGGTCGGCGGCCTTGCACATATCGTAAAGCGTGAGGCAGGCAATGGAACAGGCGGTGAGCGCTTCCATCTCAACGCCGGTTTTTCCCTCAACCTTGACGGTCGCCGATACCTCAATGGAATGCGCCTTCTCGTCGGGCGCAAATTCAATCGAGACCTTGGCGATCATCAGGGGATGGCAAAGCGGAATGAGATCGGAAGTTTTCTTCGCCGCCATGATCCCGGCAACGCGCGACGTGGCCAAGACATCGCCCTTTTTGGCTGTGCCGGACAGAATGAGCGCCAAGGTTTCCGGCCGCATCAAAACAAGGGCCTTGGCCGTGGCGGAGCGGGTGGTGACATCCTTGTCCGTCACATCCACCATATGGGCGTTTCCGAGGGCGTCGAGATGGGTGAGCTTGTTCATGGCCGGGCGAGTATAGCACGGGTTGCGGCGGCCACATCAACCTGCCGCATCAAGCTTTCACCGATGAGGAATGTGTTAACGCCCACCGCCGACAGCCGGGCCAAATCCTGGGGTGTGGAAAGCCCGCTTTCTCCCACTATCATGCGCTCCTTCGGAATTCGTGGAGCCAGTGTCAGCGTTGTTTCAAGTGAAGTTTCGAAGGTATGCAAATTGCGGTTGTTGATGCCAATCATCGGAGAGGAAAGCTTCAAGGCCCGGTCAAGCTCTCCCTGGTCATGAACTTCGATGAGGACATCCAGCGACCAATCCCTTGCGGCGCTTTCCAGTTCCCGCGCCAGCCCATCATCAATCATGGCCATGATGAGGAGGATGCAGTCCGCGCCCCAGGCCCTGGCCTCTGCCACCTGATAGGGATCGAGCATGAAATCCTTGCGAAGCGCGGGAAGGGAACACGCGGCCTTGGCCTGCTGCAGGAATTCGGGCGCGCCTTGAAATGAAGGGGCATCGGTCAGCACCGACAAACAGGCAGCACCACCCAGTTCATAGGCCTTTGCCAACTCGGGCGGGTTGAAATTTTCCCTGATCAAGCCTTTTGACGGACTGGCCTTCTTGATTTCAGCGATAAGCGCCCAGTCACCAGAGGAGGTTTTGCGCTCCAGCGCCTTGTGAAATCCGCGAACCGGGGCCGCCCCCCTGGCGCGCGCCTCAAGCGCCGCCAATGACAGGGCTGCTTTCGCTGCGGCCACCTCCTCTCGCTTGTAGGCGGCGATTTTATCAAGGATGGTGGCCATCAGCTGTTTGAAGTCTTGACCAGCTTCGCAAGCGCGGCATGGGCAGCGCCACTGTCGATAGCTTTCTCCGCCGCGCGAACGCCGGCGGCATAGTCAGCCGCCTTATTATCCACGAACAGGGCAGCGCCCGTTGTCATGACCACGGCATCGCGAAAAGCTGACTTGGCGCCCGATAGAACAACCCGCAAGGCCTCGGCATTTTGGGCAGCGTCGCCACCGCGCAAATCTTCAAGCTTTGACCGCTTGAGGCCAACCGCCTCGGGCGTTGTCTCAAAGCTCGAAACTTTCCCGGCCTTGAGTTCGGAAATCCATGTGGTTCCTGTTGGCACGATTTCATCAAGGCCTCCTTCACCATGGCAAATCCAGCAGGCTTCGCTGCCCAGATTTTTCAAGACATGGGCCAGCGGTTCGACCCAGGCCCTGGAAAAAACCCCCGTGATTTGTTTTTTGACGCCCGCCGGATTTGACAAGGGCCCGAGCAGATTGAAGATCGTTCGCGTGCCAAGCTCAACCCGCGTTGGTCCCACATACTTCATGGAGGCGTGATGGGCTGGCGCAAACATGAAGCCGACGCCTGCTTCGGCGATGCAGGCCGAAATCTGTTCAGGCGCCAGATCAATCTTCACACCCAAGGCCATCAACACATCAGCCGCGCCAGACCTGGAGGAGAGCGCGCGATTGCCATGCTTGGCAACTTTGAGGCCAGCGCCTGCCGCAACAATCGCAGCGCAGGTTGAGATGTTATACGAGCCGGACGCATCGCCACCGGTTCCCACAATATCAACGGCGTCGGCGGGCGCTTCCACCCGCGTCATCTTCTCGCGCATGATTTCCACGGCCCCGGTGATTTCATCCACCGTTTCACCACGCACCCTGAGCGCCATGAGAAGGCCTGCAATCTGCGATGGCGTGGCATCTCCCGACATCATGATGTTGAAGGCGGTGCGGGCTTCGTCGCGCGTCAGAGATTTGCCGTCAGCCGCTTTGGCGATGATTGGTTTGAGTTCAGACATCAGATTGCCTTTGCGCCATCAAGAAAATTCTTCAGCACGGCATGGCCATGCTGGGAAGCTATGCTTTCCGGGTGAAACTGCACGCCATGCACGTTCAGTGCCTTGTGTTGCAGTCCCATGATCAGCCCATCCGTTTCAGCCGTGATCTCCAAGCAATCCGGCAGCGTCTGCCGTTCAACGACAAGCGAATGATAGCGGGTAGCCGCAAAATCCTGCGGCACGCCCGTGAACACACCTCTGGACTCATGGTGAACATTGGAAAGCTTGCCGTGCATCAGGCTAGGGGCGCGCACAATCTTGCCGCCAAAGGCCTGGCCAATGACTTGCAGGCCCAGGCATACACCGAAGATCGGAATGCTCGCCGATGCTTTCTCGATGAGTTCCAGGCAGATGCCGGCCTGATCTGGCGTTCCCGGACCTGGCGAAATGACTATGGCTTGCGGTTTTGCCGACATCACCTGGCCGGCGCTGATTTTATCATTGCGGTGAACCACGGTTTCAACGCCAAGGTCGCCAAGATAGTGATAAAGATTGTAGGTGAAGCTGTCATAGTTATCGATGAGGATAATCATTGGGCTCTCCCGGCGCGGCCCGCAAAACGGACAGCTTCATCGGCAGCGCGAAACAGGGCCTTGGCCTTGTTCACACATTCCTGATGCTCGCTCGCCGCCACACTGTCAGCAACAATTCCAGCACCCGCCTGCACGTACATTTTGCCATTTTTGATAATTGCGGTGCGAAGAACAATGCAGGTATCCATTTCACCGTCGGCTGAGAAGTACCCGACGCAGCCGCCATAAACGCCGCGCTTGCTCTTCTCAAGCTCGTCGATGATCTCCATGGCGCGAACCTTCGGCGCGCCCGAAACTGTGCCCGCTGGGAACCCCGCAACCAAAGCATCAATCACATCATGCCGCGAGGCGAGCTTTCCCTCCACATTGGAAACAATATGCATGACATGGCTGTAGTTCTCGATCATGAATTTTTCGGTGACTTTTATTGAACCAATCTCGGCCACCCGGCCCACGTCATTGCGGCCCAGATCAAGCAGCATAAGGTGCTCGGCGCACTCCTTGGGGTCGGCAAGAAGTTCCGCGGCAAGCGCCCTGTCCTCAGTCGGTGTTTGTCCACGCCGCCGCGTTCCGGCAATGGGACGGATTGTTACCTTGCCATCGCGCACCCGCACAAGAATTTCCGGGCTCGAACCGATCACCGCAAAATCATCGAAATCCAGATAATACAAAAATGGTGACGGATTAACCCGGCGCAGTGATCGGTAAAGCGCAAAGGGTGGCAGTGTGAAATTGGTTTCAAACCGCTGGGAAAGAACGACCTGGAAAATGTCCCCCGCCGCGATATAATCTTTTGCCGTAGCGATCATGCCGCTGTAGTCTTCGGGTGACGTGTTTGAACTGGTCGCCGCGATCGCTGGCGTGTCGATATCCTGAGTGGCGCGGTGATCAAGCGGACGATCCAGCGCATCGACCACTTCCGCAATGCGGTCCTGCGCGCGGGCATAGGCTGCTTTCGCCGACACACCCTTTTCAACATAGACGGGCGAGGTGACAGTGACTTCATCACGCACGCTGTCGAATATCGCCATGACGGTGGGCCGGATCATCATGGCATCTGGCAATTCCAAAGTGTCCGGGTTGGGTTCCGGCAGCTCTTCCATCAACCGCACCATGTCGTAACCGATAAAACCAAACACACCGGCAGCCATGGGCGGCGCTGCAAGCGGCAGCGCAATCCGGCTTTCAGCCAACACGGCCCGCAGCGATTCCAGCGGCGCAAGCGCCACCACTTCAAATGGCCCGGTTGAATTGTGCAATGCCTTGCGGTTCAGTGATGTCTTCCCGGATTCAACTTTCCAGATCAGGTCGGGGTTCATGCCAATGATTGAATAGCGTCCACGCACGGCGCCACCTTCAACTGACTCCAGCAGGAATGAGTATTTGGCATTTCGGGTGAGTTTCAGCATGGCCGAAACCGGTGTTTCAAGGTCAGCCACAAGGCGCGTCAAAACAATTTGCGCCTGGCCTTTTTCGTAAGCGGCTGCGAAGTCATCATAGTCGGGTGATATTGGCATTTTCGTTACTCTGGAATTGGCTATCAGGGGAGGGTTTCGGCAGTTCCTGAAAGCTTTTGCCAGAGTACTTCATTGATTGTGGCGCCGGTCTGTACCTGCAGAGCCGCGAGATAGGATTTCAGAATGTCCTTCGACGTTGCAGCCGAAAGACTTTGCGCCAATTGCTGGGCTTCTGGCGATTTCAAATCCAGAGCGGTTCCCAGAACAGCTTGGGACTGCATGACCTTTGCCGTCTTGCCATCACTCTCCATGCTCCACGTAAATCCATTTTCCGGAACGCTGAAAACAGCCGTGATGGCCGGAACATCAAAATCGGCGTTAGCTTCATTGCGTTTCAGGCCCTGCGCCGTTTTGATTGTCGACTTGGCTTCCAAAGCTGCGGTCTCAATTGCAATACCCGTTTCAAGGCCTTTGACCAGCTTCTCGGCCCGCTCGCGCAGCGTGTCGCGAACCTTGCGGGCCACCACATCAGCCGTAACCTGGTTCTTGACCGCATCCAGAGGTTTCAATGCCGAAGGAATGACTTCGCGCACTTCATACCAGAAGTAACTGTCCTGCGGGGTCAACACTTCATTCTCAACGCCCACGTCGCTCTGGAACGCAGCCTTCAAAACTGCCTGCTTCTGGGCGAATTCCACTTCCTCGCCCAAAGGGTCAAGGCCTGCAGCGCTAACGGCTGGGACAATGGTGAACGGCAGCGACTGCTCCTTGGCAATATCCTCGAACTTTGTCTGCGAATTGCGGGCATTTTCGACCGTATCATAAATAGCCTGAATTTCTTCCAGAGCCTTTTCAGTTTGCACACGCTTGGAAAGTTGATCCTTGATCTCATCGAGTGAGGGCTGCTTTTCCGGCGCGACTTTTGCGGCCTTGAGCAGCGCCGTCACCAGGCTGCCTGAAACCGGGTCGCTGACTTCACCTTCCTTTAATTTGAATGCCGCTTCACCAATGACCTTGTCCAGAAAGTCTTTCTTTGTCCTGTCGGCGAAAGTCACGTCTGCATTGGTGGCTCCCCGCTCCTTCGCAAGCGCCATGAAATCTGTTCCCGCCGCAATCCGGTCCCTGGCCTTTTGCGCCTCCGCGACACTTGGAAAAGACAATTGCAATATCGTGCGCTTTTCCGGCATGAAATAATCATGCTTGTATTTCTCATAACCCGCCGCCAACTCTTCGGATGTCAAACTGATCTTGGCAGCGATATCGGAAGGCTCGACTTTCAGCACCGCGATGCTGCGGTATTCCGGCGCCGTATAGGCCGCCGGTGCGGCTTCATACTGCTTCTTCAAGTCATCAGGCGTTGGTGCGGCAACATCTGCTTCGCTGGCCGTGATCGTAAAATACCTGGCATCGCGCTGTTCCGTGCGATAGCGATACATGGCTTCCAAAAGCGTGCTGGGTGGTTTCAAACCACTGTCAATCGAAGCAGTGATGGCGGCGCGCTGTCTGTTGCGGCTTTCACTCGCGAGAAATATCTGCTCGTTCATGCCATTCGCCAGCAGCACACGGGCAAACAGCAGGGGGTCAAACTTTCCCTTGCTGTCAAGGAAAGCCGGATTGGACTTTGCTTCCTCCGCGATTGTCGCGTTGGAAATGCTGAGTTTCAACTGTGAGGCCTGGGCATCAATGGCGGCGCTCTGCACCAGATTGTTGAGGACCGAGCGGTCAACCCCCATCTTGCGGGCGTCTTCTATGGTCAGAACCTGGCCTGTCTGCTGCGCCAGGTTTTGCAAGGCTCGGTTGAAAGAGGTGGTGAATTCCTGGTCGGTGATTTCCTGGTCTCCCACGGTTGCAAGGGCCGTGGCCCGGAAGCCGCCGAAAATATCCTGAATGCCCCAAACGCCGAAACTCCCAGCCAGTAGAACCAGGAGTATCTTTGCCACCCAGGATTTACCTGCGTTGCGGAACATTTCTAACATCGGGAAGTCCTTTCAAACGGTAGTTGCATAATAGGTGGGAGAGTTGCCTCTCGCAAGCGCCGGATTGGTCTGCTATGAGGCAATGGATTCAAAGGGTTGGAGTGGTTAAAATGGTTAAATCGGCGCCTCGTCCATTAGTGGCCGGGAATTGGAAGATGAATGGCACAACGGCGATGCTCAAGGAGCCTCGGCTGTTAGCGGGCATGCTGCGCGACGTCAAATTAAAGTGCGAGGTGCTGGTGTGCCCACCGGCGACGCTGGCGCGGCGGGTGAAGGCGGTCATGAAGGGTTCCCGCATCAAGGTCGGCGGCCAGGATTGCCACTGGAACGCGAGCGGAGCCCACACCGGCGATGTTTCAGCGGAAATGCTGAAAGACGCGGGCTGCACGGCCGTTATCGTTGGCCATTCCGAACGCCGCACTAATCATGCTGAAACCGATGAAATGGTGTCCAAAAAGGCCAATGCCGCCCATGCGGCCGGCCTCATCGCCATCATCTGCATTGGCGAAACGCTGGAGCAACGCAAAGCTGGCAAGGCGCTTGAGGTTGCGTCAGCCCAACTGAAAGGTTCGCTCCCCCAGGGGGCGACTGCCGCAAACACTGTCATCGCCTATGAACCGGTCTGGGCAATCGGCACAGGCCTCACACCGACTGTTGCTGAAGTAGCCGAAGTTCACACCCATATCCGCGGTGAACTGGCAAAACTGATGGGTGATGCCGGGTCAGGGGTCCGCATCCTTTACGGAGGCTCGGTAAAACCCTCCAACGCCTCAGAACTCATGGCTGCGGCAAACGTCAACGGCGCCCTCGTCGGCGGCGCCAGCCTGAAGGCGCCGGACTTCATCGGAATTATCAAAGCCTATATGTGATGACCGAAATCCCAACCCTCACCAAACGCAAATTGCAGGCCCAGGTCATCGGACCAATTTACGCTGAAATGGTGGCGCAAGTGGGTGAGGAAATGGCCTCGGCAATTCTTGATGCGGCCATTCGGAAAGCTGCTATTGCCGAGGGCAAGGAGTTTGCCGAGAAGGCCCCCGGCGGCGTGACCTCCATGGCGGACTTCATCAAGCTCTACGAATTGTGGACTGCCGACGGCGCACTCGAGGTCAATGTGATCGAGGCGAATGATACGACATTCAACTTCGATGTCGTCCGCTGCAAATATGCTGAAACATACAAGGAAATGGGACTGGGCAAGATCGGCCATCTTCTGTCCTGCAACCGCGACGGCACTTTCTGCGAAGGCTATGATCCCAAGATAAAGCTGGACCGGGCGCAGACAATAATGGGCGGAGCTTCATGTTGCACGTTCCGCTATCGGTATGAGGCGAAGATTTGACGGCCATCTGAATTATATTGCAATTGCAAATTTCATTATCTTTTACGGTCCTTCACGTCCTGGAAATCGGGCGACCGCAGGAATGAACAGATGAAAATTATCACTCAAACCGTGACGGAGGCCGACCTGGCCGACATCTTGACCTATTACGCTGCCATAAAAATCACGGTGGAAGCGCCGGAGTAGTCCCAGCAATAAGTATGGATTGTGTATCGCGGCATTTCAGGCCAAACTGCAACCAAAGGCACACAGCATGATGCCTCTAACCGGGAGAAATAAACATGACCAAGCCTCGCAATACGAATGATGCCAGCTCGCGTCGTTCATTTCTTAGGAGCGGTGCCGTTGCCGCAGCAGCAGGCGCTGCAACGCTCGCCACGCCAAATGTGGCGCGCGCCCAGGAAGCTGTGGTGTTCAAATTCCAGAGCACCTGGCCGGCCAAGGATATCTTCCATGAATTTGCTTCGGATTTCGTAACCCGCGTGAACGAAATGGGCGGCGGAAAACTGAAATTCGAACTGCTGGCGGCCGGTGCGGTTGCCAAGGCCCTTGAAGTGCAGGATGCGGTGATCGCCGGC
>JANMHO010000213.1:0-3731 GCA_031375195.1 Rhodobiaceae bacterium | reverse complement strand
AAGAACACCGGGCAATTCGAACGCACCCTGATCATCGCCGACAAGGGATCATATGTTTCCTACCTTGAGGGCTGCACAGCACCAACCCGTGAGGAAAGCCAGCTTCATGCCGCAGTTGTGGAACTGATCGCCCTTGACGATGCCGAAATCAAATATTCCACCGTGCAGAACTGGTATCCCGGCGACGCCGAAGGCAAGGGCGGTGTTTACAACTTTGTCACCAAGCGCGGCGATTGCCGAGGGCGGAACGCCAAGATTTCCTGGACCCAGGTTGAAACCGGTTCCGCCATCACCTGGAAGTATCCAAGCTGCATCCTGCGCGGCGATAATTCACGCGGCGAATTCTATTCCATCGCCATTTCCAATGGCCGCCAGCAGGTCGATTCCGGCACCAAGATGATCCATTTGGGCAAGAACACCTCAAGCCGCATTATTTCAAAAGGCATCGCCGCGGGCCGCAGTGACAACACCTATCGCGGCCTCGTCTCGGCCCATCGCAAGGCGCTGAACGCGCGGAACTTCACCCAGTGCGACTCGCTGCTCATTGGCGACAAGTGCGGCGCCCATACGGTTCCCTATATTGAGGCCAAAACCTCAACCGCGCAATTCGAACACGAAGCCACCACATCGAAAATCTCCGATGACCAGATGTTCTACTGCATGTCGCGTGGCCTGACGCAGGAGGAGGCCGTAGCCCTCATCGTCAACGGTTTCGTCCGCGACGTGCTGCAGCAGTTGCCGATGGAATTCATGGCCGAAACGCAGAAGCTGATCGGGATTTCTCTAGAGGGGAGTGTCGGATGACAAAACCAGTTATCAATCTGGCCGACGTCCCGCTGCGCGACACCGGAAACGGCGAGGGTTTCGCCGCCAGGGTAGGCTCATTCGGAGGCATGATTGGATCCAAGGGCATCGGCGTTATGCTGCACGTAGTGGAACCCGGCAAGAAGGCCTTTCCCTTCCATGTGCACCATCAGATTCATGAACTGTTTTTGATTTTGGAAGGCGAAGGCGAATACCGCTTCGGCAAGGAGCGCTATCCCGTTAAAGCCGGCGATGTGCTGGCCGCCCCCACCGGCGGGCCGGAAAATGCCCATCAGATCATCAATAACGGCAAGTCGCCCATGAAATATCTCGGCATCTCGACCACGGTCGGCACCGAAGTCGTGGAGTATCCGGATTCGGGGAAATTCGCCGTGACCTCGCGTTTTGACTGGCAAACCATGTCGGGCGGCGTCCGCCACATCGCGCGGCCGGCCGGAAGTCTCGATTATTACGATGGCGAAGAATAAGGGAAGAATTGAAGCCAATGCTCGAAATCAAAAATCTCCACGTCAAGCTCGCCGATGAGGATCGCGTCATCATCAACGGCCTCAACCTTTCTGTGAAAGCCGGCGAAGTGCATGCCATCATGGGGCCGAATGGCTCGGGCAAGTCCACGCTCTCCTATGTTCTGTCGGGCCGCGAGGGCTATGAGGTCACCGAGGGTTCCGTCACCTACAAGGGCGAAGACCTGCTCGCCATGACGCCGTCGGACCGTGCGGCGAAAGGCGTATTCCTCGCCTTTCAATATCCCATGGAGATTCCAGGTGTTGCCACCATGCAATTCCTCAAAGTGGCGCTGAACGCACAGCGGAAAGCCCGTGGCGAAAAGGAAATGACCACGCCTGATTTCATGCGTTACGTGAAGGAACGCGCGGCCAGATTGAACATCAGTCCAGACATGTTGAAGCGCCCGGTGAATGTGGGCTTCTCCGGCGGCGAAAAGAAGCGCGCCGAGATTCTTCAAATGGCCGTGCTGGAACCCACTCTGTGTGTGCTTGATGAAACTGACTCCGGCCTCGACATCGACGCAATGCGTGTGGTGGCCGATGGTGTGAACGGCCTGCGTTCGCCCGACCGCGCCATGATCGTGATCACCCACTATCAGCGCCTGTTGGATTATATTGTGCCGGATTTTGTGCATGTGCTTTCGCAAGGCCGCATTGTGAAATCTGGCGACAAAGCGCTGGCGCTTGAACTTGAAGCCAAGGGCTATGCCGAGTTTGCGGGGGAAGCGGCGTGAACGTCATCGTCCCAAAAACTGCCGCCGAATTGAACTACGGCCTGTCGCTGCCCCATCGCAAGATGGAGGATTGGCGCTGGACCGATCTGCGCCAACTCATTGACCGCCCCTATCCGCCCCGCCAGACTGTTGTTGCAAAGGGCGTTGAAAAACTCATCAACTCCTCGCCTTTCGCCAAGGTGGCAGGTGCTCGCATGGTTTTCGTGAATGGCCACTTCGCCGCTGAACACTCTCAACTCAAGAATGATGAGTTGGCCTCGAAGGTGAAAATCGAAGAGCCTGTCATCGCCATGAACGCCGCTTTCGCCACAGACGGCGCGCGGCTGAGGATTTCCGGCAATGCGGATACGCCGATTGAGTTGCTGTTCGTTTCCACCGATGCCGCGCCTCGCACCATTGCCACGCGCAATGTGATCGAGATTGAAAAGGAGGCATCCGTCACCGTCATCGAGACCCACATGGGCGAGGGAGCCTATCTCGCAAACTGCGTCACCGAAATTTCCCTCGGTGAAAGTGCCAAGCTGGACCGGATTAAGGTGGAGCTGGATTCCGGGGAAGCCATCCACCTCAGCCACACCCATGTGACACTTGCAAGGAATTCAGTTCTCAATGATTTCACGCTGACGTCAGGTGCTGGCGTCAACCGCCAGAACGGAACAGTCGAATTTCAAGGGCAGGGGATCGACGCGAAAGTCTCCGGAGCCTTCATGCTGGGTGGTGAGCAGCACGCTGACACGCGTCTTGTGATCGATCACCAGCAGCCCCATTGCACCAGCCGCGAGCTCTTCAAGTGCGTAATGGATGACCATGCGCGCGGAATTTTCCAGGGCAAAGTGATGGTGCGGAAGGATGCCCAGAAAACCGATGGCAAGCAGTCCAGCCACGCTCTCCTGCTCTCTGAAACCGCCGAATTCGACGCAAAACCCGAACTGGAAATCTTCGCTGATGACGTTGTCTGTGGCCATGGCGCCACATCGGGCGATCTGAATCATGATCATCTCTTTTACCTGATGTCGCGTGGCATCCCGGAGGCAGAAGCCAAATCACTTCTCATAGCCGCCTTCGTCGGTGAAGCCTTCGACGTGGTCGCCCACGAAGGCATCAAGGAAGCCCTGGTAAAGTTTTCCCGCAAATGGCTGACCGAGCGTCGGAGGGCGGGATGAACCACAAAGAATCGTCATTCCGGCTTCCGCCCGAATTACGGACTAATTTGGAGAGGGCAGCGATGTTAGACGTCGCCTCAATCCGCCAGGACTTTCCCATCCTCTCGCGCCAGGTTTATGACAAGCCGCTGATCTATCTCGACAACGCCGCTTCCGCGCAGAAGCCAAAATCCGTCCTTGACGCGATGATGAAGAGCTATTCGCATGAATATGCCAATGTGCATCGCGGGCTGCATTTCCTCTCGAATACCGCAACGCAGGCTTTCGAAGACGCGCGGGAATCGGTCCGCCGGTTCCTGAGTGCGCCGTCCAAGGATCAAATAATTTTCACCCGCAATGCTACTGAAGCCATAAATCTGGTTGCTCAGAGTTTTGGCAATCTTGTCATCAACGAAGGTGATGAGATCGTTCTTTCCATCCTGGAGCATCATTCAAATATCGTGCCCTGGCATTTCCACCGGGAGCGGCGGGGAGCCGTCATCAAATGGTCGCCCATTGATGAT
>JANMHO010000207.1:0-9560 GCA_031375195.1 Rhodobiaceae bacterium | reverse complement strand
GATGGGGCGGCGGGGGACCAGAGAATATTCCTCGCCGCACCCCTGACGATGGGCGAGATTGAAAATCATTTCCCGCATCTCATTGAAGTGGATGAGAGCGTGGCATGGGATGGCCGCTCACAGGCTGTCAATGCAAAACGTGTGCGGAGACTTGGGGCGCTGATCCTCGAAGAGCGCACGCTGACCGATGCTAATCCGGAAGCGATTGCTGATGCCATGGTGAAGGGTGTTGGCGAAATGGGGCTTGGGTGCCTGCCCTGGACCGATGGGGCCAGCAGTTTCCGCGCCCAGGCCGCTTTCATCAGGCGCCATTTTCCTGAAGAGGCATGGCCCGATCTCTCGGACGACGCACTGCTTCGCGAATTGGACCAATGGCTTAAGCCTTATCTCTCAGGCATTTCCCGCAAAAGCCATCTTAACCGCCTGGATATGCTGGCGATCATGCGTGATCTTGTGCCCCATAACCTGCAGCGGCAGATGGATGTTCTGGCGCCGCGCCGCTTTGAAGTTCCATCCGGGTCCCATGTCGCTATCGATTATGATACGGAAGGTGATCCGGTCATTCGCGTGCGGCTGCAGGAAATGTTCGGGCTTGCCAAAACGCCAAGCATTGCCAAGGGCCGCGCCCAGCTGCGCATTGAACTCCTGTCTCCCGCTGGCCGCCCGCTGGCTGTCACCAAGTCACTGGAGACCTTCTGGACCAATGGCTATCCCGACGTGCGCGCAGACATGCGCGGGCGTTACCCCAAGCATTCCTGGCCGGAAGATCCCTTGACGGCGGTGGCGGTTGCGCCGCGACGGCGGCGATAGAGGTTTCACGACGGTTGCGGCAGGGGAAAAGTCATATCTGAAATTCGTCTTTTTTGTAAGGGATTTGCAGTTCCAAAGTAAAAAGGAACATGCGTGACCAGTTTTTTGAAGTTGTGCGAAAGTGAGAACCCTCATCCGCCCTTGACCATTGGGCAGGCCAATGCCAAACACCGCGCAACATGACCGACACCGCGCATATCCGCAATTTCTCCATCATCGCCCATATCGACCACGGCAAGTCCACACTGGCTGATCGGCTTATCCAGCTCTGTGGCGCGGTGAGCGACCGGGACATGGTGGACCAGATTTTGGACTCCATGGATTTGGAGCGCGAGCGCGGGATTACCATCAAGGCCAATACGGTGCGCCTCGATTACAAGGCCAGGAATGGCGAGAACTACGTGTTGAACCTGATCGACACGCCCGGGCATGTGGATTTTGCCTATGAGGTTTCGCGCTCGCTGGCGGCCTGCGAGGGATCGCTTCTGGTGGTGGATGCGAGCCAGGGCGTGGAAGCGCAGACGCTGGCCAATGTCTATCAGGCGATCAACAACAACCACGAGATTGTGCCGGTTCTCAACAAGGTGGATTTGCCCGCCGCCGAACCTGAGCGCATCCGCCAGCAGATTGAAGATGTGATCGGCATTGATGCGTCTGAAGCTGTTTTGATTTCAGCCAAATCGGGCCTTGGCGTGCCCGATGTTCTGGAAGCCATTGTGCACCGCCTGCCTGCCCCCAAAGGTGACCGCAAGAAGCCTTTGAAGGCGCTGCTGGTTGACAGCTGGTATGATTCCTATCTCGGCGTTGTGGTGCTGCTCCGCATCATTGATGGCGAACTCAGGAAGGGCATGCGCGTCAAGATGATGGGAACCGGCGGCTCCTATCTGATCGACCGGGTTGGCGTTTCACGGCCGAAAAAAGAAATGGTGGCGAGCCTTGGCCCCGGCGAGATCGGGTTCTTCACCGCCGCCATCAAGCAGGTTGCCGATACGCGGGTGGGCGATACGGTGACGGATGAAAAAAATCCGGCGGCGCAAGCCCTGCCGGACTTCAAGGAAGCGCAGTCCGTGGTGTTTGCGGGGTTCTTTCCGGTTGATGCGGCCAAGTTCGAGGACCTGCGCGAGGCCATGGGCCGCTTGCGGCTCAATGACGCGAGCTTCTCGTTTGACATGGAGACTTCCGCCGCCCTGGGCTTTGGTTTCCGCTGCGGGTTCCTGGGACTGCTGCATCTTGAAATCACCCGCGAGCGCATTGAGCGCGAGTTCAATGTGGACATCATCACCACGGCGCCGAGCGTTATCTACAAAATAAACCTGCGCTCGGGCGAGCAGATTTCGCTGCATAACCCGGTCGACATGCCTGATCCCATGCTGATTGAATCCATAGAAGAGCCATGGATCGAGGCCACCATCCTGGTGCCGGATGAATATCTGGGATCGATATTGAAGCTGTGCGAAGACCGGCGCGGGCGGCAAAAGCAGCTCACCTATGCGGGCAGCCGCGCCATGCTGATCTATGAAATACCGCTCAATGAGGTGGTGTTTGATTTTTATGACCGGCTGAAATCTGTCAGCCGCGGTTACGCCAGTTTCGATTACAAAATGATCGGCTATGAAAAGGGCGATCTGGTTCGCATGGGAATTCTGGTGAACGCGGAGCCGGTTGACGCGCTGGCCATGGTGGTGCACCGGGCGCGCGCCGAGCAGCGGGGCCGCGTGATGTGTGAAAAGCTGAAAGACCTGATCCCGCGCCACATGTTCCAAATCCCCATTCAGGCCACCATCGGCGGTAAGATCGTGGCGCGTGAAACGCTGTCGGCCATGCGGAAAGACGTGACGGCCAAATGCTATGGCGGCGACATCAGCCGCAAGCGCAAGCTTCTCGACAAGCAGAAGGAAGGCAAGAAAAAGATGCGGCAATTCGGCAAGGTGGAAATTCCGCAGGAGGCTTTCATCGCGGCCCTCAAGATGGACGAGAACTGATCCAAAGCCGCTGGACCGCGTATTAGAACTATTCTAACGTCGCACATCATGAAAAGTTTTTCCGATCTCACCGAACAGGAAATCATCGCACTGGCCATTTCGAGCGAGGATGATGACGCGCGCACCTATTCAGGCTTCGCCAATGCGTTGATGCAGTCCTATCCGGCTTCCGCCAAAGTGTTCATGGAAATGGCGGAGGAAGAACACGAGCACCGCCGCTGGCTGACCGACCTTTACCAGAAGAAATTCGGCGATTTCATTCCCCTGATCCGGCGGAGCGAAATCAATGGCTTTGTCAAGCACAAGCCGGCCTGGCTGATCAGCAAGCTCAATATCGACGCCATGCGCAAGCGGGCGGAAGTGATTGAGCTGGAAAATTACCGCTTCTACAAGCAGGCCTCCGAGCAGAGCCTGGATCCGAATGTTCAAAAACTTCTGATCAAACTGGCCGCGGCTGAAAAGGGCCATGAGTCATTGGCCTCGCGCCTCGGTGATCAGCATTTGACGGCTGACGCCAAGCTGGATGAAGCAGAAACCAAACGACGCCTGTTTCTTTTGCAGGTTATCCAGCCCGGTCTTGTAGGGCTTATGGATGGATCAGTCTCAACGCTGGCGCCGCTATTTGCAGCGGCCTTTGCAACGGGCGATACGTGGGACACGTTTCTTGTGGGCCTTGCCGCTTCCGTGGGGGCTGGCATTTCCATGGGCCTGGCCGAGGGCTTGTCTGATGACGGCAAGCTCACCGGGCGCGGACATCCGATGATCCGGGGCCTGGCCGCTGGCATCATGACAGCGGTGGGCGGGCTGGGGCACACGCTGCCCTATCTCATTCCCGATTTCCAGACGGCGACATGGCTTGCGATCATCGTGGTATTTATCGAGCTATGGGCGATTTCCTGGGTGCGCTACAAATACATGGACACGCCATTCCTGAAAGCCGCCTTTCAAATCGCGGGTGGCGGCTTTCTGGTTTTCCTCACGGGCATGCTGATCGGAAGCGCCTGAGCGGGACCTGCAAGCAGGCCGTCCTGCTGCAAATTCGCAAGAAGTTTTCCGAGATCGGCAGACAATTTTTGCCAGGCAACATCCGGATAGAGTTCACGCAGCATTGCCAACAATTCCCTGCGGGTCGCAGGCTCTTCGAGAAGCAGCCAGACAACGGCGCCTGTGGCATTGAGATGTTTGATCGTGGTTTGGGTCATGACGAAGGCGTCTGCATCAACAATGCGGGTGTCGAGACCCGGACGCTGGCTGAAGACGGCTGGCTTCCTGCTTCTCATGCGAATTGCTTCGCCAGGAATTGGGCGGCCTCCAATGCGTTGCTGTAGCGCAGGCGATATCGCTGGCACCCGCTAGCCAGGCCATGAAGCCGGTCAAAAATTTCCGGCATGGGAATTTGGCGGATGATGTTTGTCGCAATGAGATTTTTGAGAACCGCCGCCGTGTTGACATTGTCGAGGACGGGTGCGCCCTCCTCCACTCTTTCGAGCATGACAATGGCGGTGATTTTGGCGGTTTCGTTGAGGCGGGCGATTTGCGGGCGCTGCGGCTTCAAATAAAGCCAGCCACTGGAATTTGGCCCGAGGTGGCTCTTGATGTAGCTGACAACCGACGGGGCCGCATTTGGCGGCAATGGTTTTCGCAGCCGCGGCAGGAAGCCCAGGCTCATGCCGCGGCTGCCCTTGACTTCGAGACCCAGAACATCGTCAGAAAATACCTTGTGGCCAAGGGCGGCGAGGTTGGCAATCAGGGTTGACTTGCCACTATACCCTCTGGCTGGAAAACAAATGAGGCCCTTGCCGATCTTGACGGCCCCGCCATGCAGGCACAGCAAGTGGGGATTTTCATCGAGGTACCAGTAGATGGAAACATCATGGATCAGCGTCAGGACACGCAGGGCGGACTTGGGGGGGAAGCTATCCCAATGCCGGGGTTTTGGAGAGCCAATTTCGCGCCAGTGCCAGCCATCCTTTTGGCGGGTTACTTTGGCGCGTGGCTTGTGTGCCCTAAATTCCTTTGGCGTTCCGACGCTGATATCCCAGCCCACATAGATATCGGGCAATTTAGCCACAACATCCTCGCAACCAGCGAGGTCAATGGACCATCCGGTTTTTCCAAATACCACGCGCTGGATCATGCAGAGACTATAACGAGGGGAATAAAAAAAGGGACCGAAATTTTCGGTCCCTTTTTTCGAAATACTAATACTAATTGCAAGCCGTATCGGAATCTTCGTGGCATGGGGTTGGGGCATCGGCTGCATCATCATTGTGGTCAGAAGTGTCAGCTGATGGGCCATCGGAGGACCCGCTGTTAGCAGATCCACGACCACTGTTGCCGCCACTGCCACCATCGCCGCCACTGCCGCTGTGGCCGCCACCGCCGCCGCCGCCGCCTTTGCTGGCCTGGGCCTTGGTGATCGTCATCAGGGCAGGTGTTGCATAGGCCACTGAAGCCAGCGCGCCCAAACGAAGTAGAGCCTTACGACGAGAAATAATGTCAGACATATGTGCCTCTCCTTAAAAAAATTACCACCGTTAAATTGGTGATTCGGGGTGTCTGTAGCCGAACCATGACATCTAAATAACCCAACCTCGATGACAAGCTGCTGAAACGGAAGTTAACAACTGGATAATAGGCGACAATGGTTGCTGAACCCCTAATTTTCCCGTAACCATTTGAAATTAAATTGGTTTTGTGTTTTTTTACAGTTTTCCGGGTTTCTTCTGGAGTCCGCCCATGTTTTTTCGCGCCCCAGAACGGCCAGTGAAGAGAGAATTGACCTCACAGGGGCGCAAAACTGTTCGGGTTGGCCTTTGACCACGCTTCACGAATGTATGGGGACGTGATTTCAGCAAGCAGCTCGCCGGAATTCATGACCGGGTAGAGTTCGGCGAAACTCAAGGTCCGGTCTGCCGAGGCGCGCTGCATGAAATGCTGGGGCTGCAGTTCATCGGGGTGCGAAAGACCCGCAGCGGCGATGATTTCCGTCAGGGCCTTGACGGTTTCCCGGTGAAAGCTTGCGACGCGCTCGGCCTTGTCAGGCACCACAATTGCCCTTTGGCGCGCGGGGTCTTGCGTTGCAACCCCAGTGGGGCATTTATCCGTGTGGCAATGCTGGGCCTGGATGCAGCCCACGGCGAACATGAATCCCCGCGCCGCATTGCACCAATCGGCACCCAAAGCCATGACGCGGGCCATGTCAAAAGCCGAGGTTATTTTTCCGGATACGCCGATCTTGATAAGGTTTCTCAGATTGGCTCCGATGAGGGTGGAATGCACAAAATTCAATCCATCACGCAGCGGCGTTCCAAGGTGGTCCATGAATTCAAGCGGGGCAGCGCCCGTGCCACCTTCCGTGCCGTCCACAACGATAAAGTCAGCCGAAACGCCGGTTTCCAGCATGGCTTTGACGATGGCGAGAAACTCCCAACGGTGGCCAACGCAAAGCTTGAAACCTATAGGTTTTCCGCCAGAGAGCTCCCGCAATCTTGAAATAAACGCTACGAGCTCAAGGGGCGTTGAGAAGGCGCTGTGATTGGCCGGGGAAATACAATCCCTGCCCGGTTCAACGCCGCGAATGGCCGCGATTTCGGCCGTCACTTTTGCCGCTGGCAAGACTCCGCCGTGACCGGGCTTGGCCCCTTGCGACAGTTTCACCTCAATCATTTTGACCTGATCAAGCTTTGCGGTTTCCGCAAAGGCCTTCTCTGAAAAACTTCCATCAAGGTTGCGGCAGCCAAAGTAACCCGAACCGATCTCCCATATGATGTCGCCACCAAACTCCTTGTGATAGGGGCTGATGCTGCCTTCGCCGGTGTCGTGGGCAAAGCCGCCGATACTTGCGCCGCGATTGAGGGCGCGGATCGCATTGGCAGAGAGCGAACCATAGCTCATCGCTGATATGTTAAAAACCGATGCGGAGTAGGGTTGCCTGCAATCGGGACCACCGACGTTGACCCGGAAAGGTTCGGCGCTTGGCGCCTTGGGGGCGATTGAATGGTGCAACCACTCGAAACGGTTGTCATAGACATCATGCTGGGTTCCGAAGGGCCTTTTGTCCAATGCCCTTTTTGCACGCTGGTAAACGATGGCCCGCTTGTCTCTTGGAAAGGGCATTCCGTCCTTTTCCCCCTCGAAGAAATATTGCCGGAGTTCAGGGCGGATGTTTTCCAGCAGGAAGCGCAAATGGCCGGAGATCGGGTAGTTGCGAAGAATGGCGTGGCGGGTCTGGAAAAGATCGCGAATGCCGAGCGCCGTGAGGGACCCAAAGACGAGAAGCAGCGCCAGTGTATAGACATTGCTGAAGGGCGGAATGGCGCTGGCAATGAGGGTGATGGCCACTCCCAGAACCGAGAGAGTCAGCGGCACAATCCTGGGGCTGAACAATAGCTGCAGCGTCCTCATCGTCATGTATCCTTCTGGCCCAACAATGCCGTCAGTGTGACAGCTTTATGAACCTTTGGAAGGGCTGAGTCACTTACTCCCGATTTACGGGCAAGATTCACAAAAGGCCTGCAAAATTGACCGATTTTGCGTTTCGTTGCAGGGCGGGAAACGGTTGGGCTATGATATTTTCGCGCCTGCCGACAAGTCGCCAGGAGTTGTTCCGCTGTGGTGTCAGCTTCACACAAGCCATGAGGACTATGTATTTTCCTGCTGATATTTCTACCCAAGTATTTCAGCACGTATGGTCCTAGGTAATTGACACTTCCCTGGGACTATACGCTTTTCAGCTTCGTGCTGTCTTGTTGCCATTTGAGAATGAATTTGTCAGCAGATCCCAGACGGGCATATCGTTGCAGGTCGAAATATTACCGAACAGGGGCGACACCCGGCAGTAAGCTTGCTCTCATCGCTTGCGCGCCTGGCACAACTTGCCTGGGCGCCCGAACAGCGCAAACCGGCGCCTGTGCTTCTGGCCCGGATTTGCTGGTGAGCCCCGATCCGTTTGCTGAAGCAGCGGATCAGCTTGCAGACCAACCGATTGCAGACTCCGCCACTGTCCCTGGTTAAACCATTTCTGGCTCCCTACGCAGCTTCCACCCGCAATTCAGGCATGACTGAAAATCCCAGGCTGGCGTTGGCAACGTCAGCGCGCTTGCCACTGATCATGCTTTCGGTGTTGGCAACATCGCTATCGGCATCAGGGCCAGCAACACTTGTATGTGCAGAGATAGTGTCCGGCAAATCTGATTTGCCGAAGCAATTCCGCAGCCTGAATTTGAATTGGCCTTGGTTTTTATGTGGCAATTTCCGTCCCATGCGGGCGTTTCCCGGCAATATCAATTGTGCAATGCAAGAAACCTGTTTATTATTTGTTGTCCATGGCGGCCAAGATGGAGCAAATCACTGAAAATGTTGCGCGTTGCAAACTTGCCTGGGGCCAGAATTCATGAGGGTTCCCGGGCAATCAAGTTTGAGTCAGAAAGACTATATCGCGCCTGGCGAATGAGAGGGCCGGCAAACCGCAGTAAGCTTGTTGCCGCTTGTGATTCCGCCTTCAAAGGCTCGCCATCATAAAATGGTAAAAGACGTGGCCGAAGGCGCTTCACCTTTCCTGGATTTTGCCAATAATCTCAGGAGAATGACAGGCGAAAAGGGAACAATCGCGCAAGTGTGCCGCGATCTCGGCATGAATCGCCAGCAATTCAATAAATATCTTTCGGGCACTACACTTCCTTCCCCCCAATCCCTGCAAAAACTGGCCGACTACTTCGGCGTTGACCAGCGCGCCATGTTCTATCCTGGGGAAGGCTCCCATCCGCTATCGGGGCTGGAGCAATTCGACAGCCGCGCTGTGAAAATATTGCTCGACACACTCGCCGGCAGCGCCAAAACCCATTTTCGGGAGGGCTGCTATGTAGTCTATTATCCCTGGCTTCGGGGTTCTTCGGATATTGTCCGAGCTATCATGGTCGTTTTCAAAGTCGGCAACCTGACCTGTTTTCGCCGCTATACGAAACTCGCCATCGAGAAACAGGTGCGCGATCGCAGCACGCATAGCCGGCATGAGGGCGTAGTAATTGAAAGCGCGGGCCGCAGTTTTTTGCTGGCAAGAAACATGCAAGGCGCGCGCGAGATCAGCCTTCAGTCATTTGGCTCCTCAACCACCGTCAGCAACGATATTGTTTCCGGTCTGGCTGTGCTTTTTAATCCATGGCAGGAGCCATTCGCCACGCGCGTGACAATAGACTATTTTGGACCGTCGAGTGCCTTGAGAAGCGCCATGAAACTGTGTGGTGTGGTGCCCGGCACCGCGCCAAATGTTTCGGAAGCCATCAGAAGGTCTGTTCTCGAACCTGTCAGTTTTCCTACCGCGCAGCTTTTTCCATTTCAAGTATTTGACAGGATTCGCCCCTGAATTTGCATTCGAATTGACGGAATCCCAACGCAAAAAGCAGCGGGGTTTCACGGGCGTTCATATTGATATTTTTTCATCTTCTTGACCAAGCGAATGGCAAGCGAAGCTGTACGGACTTGAATTATGCCGTATTAAACAGTTCGCGCGATACCCCATACCAAGTTGGATATGGGTAACGACGGAGAATTATCGGCGGAAAAATTTTGAAACCCACCCGGGAACCATAGGTAGGAAAATGCAAAGCAGCGCCACGGCAGCAGTCTCTGTTGAATTTGACGATGTTGAACAACGTCACGATGGCGCACAGCCTGGCGAATTTATGTTCATAGGGGAACTCGCGAGTGAAACGGGAATTGATCCAAAAACCATCAGATACTATGAGCGCGAAGGACTGCTCTCGCCAC
>JANMHO010000398.1:0-3757 GCA_031375195.1 Rhodobiaceae bacterium | reverse complement strand
AATTGATGTAAAGATAGGCAAATTGCCTAAAAATACGACATGGCACAAATAAATGAAATTGCCATAAAACGCAAGTCATGCCATAATTGAGAAATCCTCCATAGGAGAACAGCAATGGCAAAATCAACCCCACCGACAAATTCCTCTTCAGAGACGCAAGGATTCTCCGAGGGCCAAGCTAAATACCAAGCCGCACCTGAATTGCCTCAACGCTGGGTATTGAAAGTTGCACCCGATGGCCGGTTTGTAATCCCGGCTGCCGCACGTGCCGCAATGGAACTAGGCGAAGAAGGAAAGGTTACCGCCTATCTGGAAGACGGCGTCCTTAAGCTTGTCTCGCCTCGTGTTGCAATCAGGCAGATCCAGGAAATGTTGAAACCATATCGCAGTGAAACTGATTCAATCGTTGATGAATTCATAGCGGAAAGACGAGCGGAAGCTGCGCGCGAAGAGCAGGAAAATTGACTTGGGTTCTGGATAGTTCGGCAATACTGGCTGAATTCCTGAAGGAATCGGGCGGTGATTTCGTCCGTGCCTGTCAGGGAACTCACTATGTAAGTGCCGTCAACGTTGCAGAGGTCTATTCTAAACTAGCAGATTTGGGGGTGACGGTCGAAAATTTTGAAAGCGTACGAGCGATTGAACCATTCGTTGTTATGGAATTTGACCGGTCCCAAGCCATGTTGAGTGCTCAGCTTCGTCCAGCGACCAAGCACCTCGGCCTCTCGCTCGGCGACCGTGCTTGCCTGGCCCTTGCAATAAGGGAAAAAGCAACAGTCCTTACGGCGGACAAGACCTGGAGCAATCTTAACTTCGGAATTGAAATCAAGGTCATCCGCTAATTTTGCTGCGCGATTTTACTTTCACCACATGCTTCAAAAGTTCGGCAATGTCCTTGGCGCGGATTTCATCCAGCTTTTCGTGCAGCGCCATGATCTCGATTTCCGCCTTGAGATTGACCTCGTAGTCATGCGCGGCTGCCAACCGGTCTTTGGCCGCCTGCCGGTTTTGCGACATCAGGATGACGGGCGCTTGGATGGACGCAAGCAGCGACAGGAAGAGATTGAGCAGAATATAGGGGTAGGGGTCAAAAGCCTGCGCCAGCATGGCAGTGTTGAGGCCAACCCAGGCCAGGATGAGCGCGCCAAAGATAATGAGAAAAGTCCATGAACCACCAAAGCTTGCAACCTGGTCCGCCAGGCGCCCGCCGAATTTCGAGTCCTGGTCATATTCCTGATTGATGTCACGCGAAACCGCGACACGCTTGGCCACCCGCTCGATCACCCGTTTCTCGTGGGCCGTCATCTCCTTCGTTCCGATGTCTAGAATGCGTTTCGCCAGAAGTTGCGCGGCCTCGGTGTTTGGTGATTTCATGGAGATCCCCTGTCATTGCCAAAACTGCATTATAGGACAAACGTCGTGGCTGGTATCGCCGTTGTTTGTCTTGTAGGAAGGGCACGGAATTTGGAGTCGCTGATGCCGAAACAGAAAATTGCCATGCTCACGGCGGGTGGTCTCGCCCCCTGCCTCTCCGCCGCCGTAGGTGGCCTGATCATGGAATACACCAAGATTACACCCAAAGCCGAAATCATCGGCTACCTATCGGGCTATGCGGGGCTGCTCAAGGGCGTGTCCATCCGGATAACGCCCAAGGCCCGCGCCAAGGCCCATGTGCTGCTCACCCATGGCGGCTCGCCCATCGGCAACAGCCGGGTGAAACTCACCAATGTGAAGGACTGTGTCAAGCGCGGCCTGGTGAAGGAAGGCGAAGACCCGTTGAAGGTTGCAGCCCAACAACTGGTGCGGGATGGCATCACCATCCTGCACACCATCGGCGGTGATGATACCAACACTACGGCAGCCGATCTCGCCGCCTATCTCGCAAAGCACAACTACAAGCTCACCGTGGTAGGCCTGCCTAAGACTATCGACAATGATGTGATCCCAATCAAACAAACACTTGGCGCCTGGACGGCAGCCGAGCAGGGTGCGATATTTTTTGAGAATGTTGTGAACGAGCAAAGCACGTCCCCCCGCATGTTGCTCGTCCATGAAGTCATGGGGCGCAACTGTGGCTGGCTCACGGCGGCAACGGCCGATGCCTATCGCCAGCGCCTGAAGCAAAAGAAATTCATCCCTGAATTCAATTTAGGTGTGGAACACAAAGACATTGACGCCGTTTACGTGCCAGAGCTGGCCATTGACATTGAAGCCGAAGCCAGGCGCTTGAAAAAAGCCATGGATAAAAAAGATTGCGTCAGCATCTTTCTGTCTGAAGGCGCCGGCATCGCCGATATCGTGGCCGAGATGCGAGCGCGCGGCGAAGAGCCCGAGCGCGATGCTTTTGGCCATGTGAAAATTGACAAGGTCAATGTGGGCGACTGGTTCGCCAAGCGCTTTGCCAAAATGGTGGGCGCTGAAAAAGTGTTGGTGCAGAAGTCAGGCTATTTCGCGAGGTCGGCTGCCGCCAACAAAGAAGACCTGTCCCTTATCAAGTCCATGGTCAACCACGCTGTAAAGAGCGGCCTCAAGGGCGAAAGCGGTGTCGTGGGGCATGATGAGGGCAAAAAGAACACGCTGCGCACCATCGAATTCCCCCGCATCAAGGGCGGCAAGGTTTTTGACACAGATGTGAAGTGGTTCACCAGGTTGCTGAAAGACATTGGCCAACCCATGGGCAAGCAGATTGTGGTCAGCCACGGCGGCGATGATTGAACTGCTAACCCCGCAACAAATGTATCACGCCGATGAGTTGGCGTTGCAATCAGGCATTGCCATTGATGCCTTGATTGACCAGGCGGGCCGCGCCGTGGCCGAAGAAATCGCAAGACGCTATGGTTCGCGTCGCACCGTGGTTCTCTGCGGTCCAGGCAACAATGGCAAGGATGGCGAAGTTGCCGCACGGTATCTTAAATCATGGGGCTGGCCCGTTGAGATTTCAGAAGATATCAGCAACGCCGAGCTTATCATTGATGCGCTGTATGGGGCAGGGCTTTCGCGCGATTTTCCAATCGAACTCGCAAATACGATAAACGGCGCAGGCGTTCCCATCATTTCGATTGATGTACCTTCCGGTCTTGATGGCTTGACTGGCCGTCCCCGTGGCGCATCCGTCAAGGCTGATCTCACCGTCACATTTTTCCGCAAGAAACCAGCCCATGTCCTGATGCCGGGGCGCGAACTCTGCGGTGAAATTGTCGTCGCCGATATTGGAATCCCTGACAGTGTTCTCACTGCGATCAATCCGCGGCTTTGGGAAAACACAAAACCAATTCCTCCCAACCTTGGCCCGGCATCCCACAAATACAGCAAGGGCCACGCGGTTATGGTGTCGGGCCCAAAGCTCAACACGGGCGCAGCCCGCCTTGCCGCCGAGGCCGCGCTGAGGATCGGCGCCGGCCTCGTTACCCTGACTGGCGACGAGGCGGCGCTCCTCATTCACGCCAGCCACACCACCGCAATCATGCTGGCCCAAGCCGACAGCGCCAAGGAGCTTGGAAATTTCCTCAATGACAAACGCAAGAATGCTGTTTGCATCGGCCCGGCCGCAGGCATGGGCTCAGAGACGCGCGCCAAGGTCCGCGCAGTCCTCGCCAGCGGGGCAGCTGCGGTGCTTGACGCCGATGCGCTCACATCATTTGCCCAGGATCCAAACCAGTTGTTCGTTGCGATAGCGGAACAACCAGCCAGACCCGTTATTTTGACGCCCCATATTGGTGAATTCGCACGTCTTTTCAATAGCCTGCCGCCTCTCTCT
>JANMHO010000429.1:0-3791 GCA_031375195.1 Rhodobiaceae bacterium | reverse complement strand
ATCATCGAAGTGCCGCCGGGCCTGCCGCCCGCCATCTTCACCCGCGCCTCCAATTATCTTTCGACCAGGTTCCAGGGCAAGACCATCGCCGAAGTGCAGCTTTTCATGAAGCTCGAAATTGACACGCTGCGGCGCGAGCTGGATGAGGTGTCGGCCAAGGTGGTGGAGGCGGGCGTGGCCATCTGGTCGGGCGAAAGTGATGCTGATTCAAAAACCCTCATCGTCAAGGGTCAGGCCAATCTGCTGGAAAACACCAAGGCGTTGGACGAGCTTGAAAAAGTCCGCAAGCTTTTCGAAGACATTGAAAACAAAAAGGAATTGATCCAGCTTCTGGGCCTGGCCGAAGGCGGCGAGGGGGTGCGGATATTCATTGGCTCGGAAAACAAGCTGTTTTCCATGTCGGGCTCCTCGCTGATTGTCGCCCCTTACAAGAACAAAGAGGAAAAAATCGTGGGCGTTCTGGGCATTATCGGCCCCACCCGCATGAATTATGCCCGCATCATCCCCATGGTGGATTACACCGCCAAGGTGGTGAGCCGCCTTCTCACTTGATTTTTTACCCGTTACAGCCGATATGCGGGGCCAATCCCTGACATCAGATCGAGTGAAGCGATGAGCGACGAAACAAACCTGCCTGAGCAAGAGTTGGACGGCATTGAGATCGAATCCCCGATGGAGGCGCCACTCGCCGATCCGCGGGATGAGGAAATCGCGGCGCTGAAGGAAGAAGCCGCCAGCCTCAAGGACCGGCTCTTGCGCCTGGCCGCCGAGATGGAAAATTTGCGCAAACGCACAGAGCGCGAAAAGGCCGAAGCCACACTTTATGCGGCCTCAAACTTCGCCCGCGACTTGCTCAGCGTCTCCGATAATCTGGGCCGTGCGCTTTTGGCGATTTCCCAGGATGAACGCGACCGGGCCGGTGAAATTGAAAAGAACCTGATTGCTGGCGTTGAAGTCACCGAGCGCGAACTCATCAATATTTTCCAGCGCCACGGCATCCGCAAGATCGAGGCCATAGGCCAAAAGTTTGATCCAAATTTCCACCAGGCCATGTTCGAAGTGCCCACTTCTGAAAAACCCCCCGGCACCGTCATGCAGGAACTGCAATCAGGCTACGCTGTAGGCGAACGCTGCCTCAGGCCGGCGTTGGTTGGCGTGTCGAAAGCCGAGGGTTAAGGCTGGGGCTTGGTGCCCAGCGCATTCCCCAGGATTGCTGCGGCACCTTCCAGCCCCGAACCGTTCACCACCGTATTGGGAACCAGCTTGCCGACAATTGCCACCAGATTGGGTTGGCGTTCCAATGTGCCGAGCGCCTTGTCGAGCGCTTGCAGCATCGCCACCCTGTCCTGGCCAAGAACATTGGCTTGGGCCAACTGCCCTTGCGCAATTTCTTCCAGGTACACGCGTTCGGCCCGTCCCAGGGCGGCGCGCTCGCCTTCGCGCTGCTCCGCCACTTTGACAGCGATTTGGGCGGCAACCAAACGCGGCTGTTCGTTGGCGGTGGAGCGCGCCTGTTCGGTTTCGATGCGCTGCTTTTGCGCCTCGGTCTCGCGCTTGTAAGCTTGGCCGAGCTGGTCGGCCAATTGCTGGCGGATGCGGGCAACCAGGATTTCAGGCGGAATGGCCGGCTCACCAAGCCGGATTTCCTTGATCTCGACGCCAGCTTTGCGCGATTCCGACTTGATCTGGTCTTCGATGGTGTCCTCGATGGCCTCGCGGTTTTCAATGAAGTCAAGCACCCGGGTCGGACGGAACTCATATCCGACGATCTTGTCGCCCTCCTTCTTCGGAATGCGAATTGACGAACCCGCCACATTGCGCACGATGGAGCGGATCAGCGGCGTCAGGATGCGGTGCTCGATCTGGTCGATACCACCGACCGAGCCTGCAACGATCGGAGCGTTCTCCGGCGAGATCTGCGCCACGACGCGCAACTCCTGCGGAATATCCCAACCTTCGACCTTGACCTTGACGGCGCGGTCGACCGCAGTGTTGGGCATGGGCACATCGACGGTGTTTTCAACCTGCTTGAGATTGCCCTGCTGGTCGATCGACAGGTCTATGGTGCGCACGCGGTAACCTCCACGGTATTCCCAGGTCTGTACCCGCGTATCAACCAGCGTCACATCATAGGCGTGGCGATTGAGATAATAGGCGCCAGGCAGCAGCGGCTCTTTCCACAAGCCAATGCAGCCCTTGGGCACCAGCGGAACTGACAGTGCATCCGCATCATGCTGGGCGGCGCTCACCCGCACCATTTCCTCCTTGCAGTTCAAACCCGGTTGCTGGACGTTGGATTTGACCACACCTACCTGTCCTGTCGGAATGATGGTCGCCGCCGTTCCCTCGTCGACCCGCACATCATAGAGATAGCGATTGAGGCGGTAAGAGCCTGGCTTCAGGACAGTCTCTTGCGGCCCGCGCAATCCACCCTGTTCGATAAAGGTTTGCGCATCCAGCATGGTGCTGAGCTTGTCGTCCGTGATGACGGGGGCGATGAACATGCCTTCGGGCATGGAAGCGCCATCGAGTGTTGTGATTTGGCCGTAGTATCCTTCAGGCACCTGCACCACATCGACAGGCTCCACGTCATAGAGAACATTGAGCAGCGGCCTGAAATGAAACCCGGGACCAAGAATTTCGCTCTGCGGCCCCTTTTGGCCGGGAAGCGCAATGATCCGTCCCGGCGGCAAATCATCGGCCAAATAAATCCGCTTGAGCTGACCCACCTTGTCGGCACCGATGAGAAGGAAGGACGTGGAGGCGAGGAAACCCAACCCTAAGAGCAGCATGAGGAAACCGATAAACGGACCCCCAAACATTGCCGCAATGATCTCGGCCTGACCGCGAGGACCGGCCGGAACTGCTTGCCGCCGACGCAGGAACGCCTGAATGCCAATCAGAATGAGAATGATACCGATGACGACGAGCAGCATGGAAGCCTCCTTGATTCAGTTCCGGCAAAGCCAAGTATGACCTGCCTTGCGTCAACTATGAAACAGTTGGTTTTGTCACCCTTCTTAGCGTTAAATTGATGCGTCCGCCAGTTTTCAGCAAATTTGAAGTTCCAGCGATCACCCGGTCAATCCCATGGAACGCCAGGCGTGATGCGCCATCGAGAACGACGACATCGCCCGAGGCCAGTTTGAAGGATTGGGTTTTGCCACCGCGTGCGATGCCGCCCACGCGAAACACCGCCGTGTCCCCCAATGAAATCGAAACTACCGGGGCGGCGAAATCTTCTTCATCCCGGTCCTGATGCAGGCCCATTTTGGCGCTCCCGGTATAGTAGTTGACAAGGCAGGCCTCCGGCGGATGGGGGTAGTGGGACACCATGTCCCAGATCGCCAGAAGGCTTTCAGGAATGGCGGGCCAAGGCTTGCCGGTTACCGGGTGAGCCGCCTGATAGCGATAACCGGCCTTGTCCGATACCCAGCCCAAGGCCCCCAGATTGGTCATGCGCACGGAAAACGGCTTGCCGGTTCTCGGCATGACGGGAGTGAACAACAGGGCTTTTTCAACCAAATCACGCAGGTCTTCCACCAGTTTTTCCTGCGTGGTTTGGTCGAGAAAACAAGGGAAATGTCGCATGGTGAAGAGCTCACGCCAATTTGCTTGCTGCCAGCAGGTGATCACACTATATAGCGCGACGAATGATTTTTCCTCTTGGATTCGGGAAAACACAAACCATATTGCGGTGATGAGGAGGCAGCACACTGAGAGCGCCTGATGGGGCTTCTCCCATGCCGCCTGCCTAAATGGAGATGAGACATGGCTAAAGTTATCGGTAT